>JAFNWZ010000438.1 GCA_017379255.1 Akkermansia sp.
AGACTGGGTGGGCATGGAGTCGCGGTAGGTGTGCAGCTTACGCAGCTTGTTCATGAAGTTGGTCACCAGCGCCTCGGCGATTTCGTCCACGCGGGGATCGTTGTTGCCGTAGCAGGGGAACTCACCTTCGGTCTCGAAGTCGGTGATGAGGCCTTCTTCGTTGCGGATGCACTTGACCTTGGCGTACTTGATGGCGGACAGGGAGTCTGCGGCCACGGAGAGACCGGCGATACCGCAGGCCATGGTGCGCAGGATTTCCGGGTCGTGCAGAGCCATTTCGATGCGCTCGTAGCAGTACTTGTCGTGCATGTAGTGGATGATGTTGAGGGCATCCACATAGGTCTTGGCGAGCCAGTCCTGCATGTTGTCGAAGAGCTCCATCACCTTGTCGTACTCAAGGTATTCACCCTCGTAGCGCGGGGCGGGCGGGGTCACCTGCTTGCCCTTCACTTCGTCCATACCGCCGTTGAGGGCATAGAGCAGAGCTTTGGCCAGGTTGGCGCGGGCGCCGAAGAACTGCATCTGCTTGCCGATGCGCATGGCGGACACACAGCAGGCAATGCCGTAGTCGTCGCCCCAGTACGGGCGCATCAGGTCGTCGTTCTCATACTGCACGGAGGAGGTCTCGATGGAAACCTTGGCGCAGTACTTCTTGAAGCCTTCCGGCAGGGCGGTGGACCACAGCACGGTCAGGTTCGGCTCGGGGGCCGGCCCCAGGTTGTACAGGGTCTGCAGCATGCGGAAGGAGCTGCGGGTCACCAGGGTGCGACCGTCTTCGCCCATACCGCCGATGGATTCGGTCACCCAGGTGGGGTCGCCGGAGAACAGGCTGTTGTACTCGGGAGTGCGGATGAAGCGCACCATACGCAGCTTCATGACGAACTGGTCCATGAGCTCCTGGATTCCGGCTTCAGTGATGGTGCCGGCGGCCAGGTCGCGCTCGAAGTAGATGTCGAGGAAGGTGGAAACGCGGCCCAGGGACATGGCGGCACCGTTCTGTTCCTTCACGGCTGCCAGGTAGCCCAGGTAGGTCCACTGCACTGCTTCGCGGGAGTTGGTGGCCGGGCGGCTCAGGTCGCAGCCGTAGCTCTTACCCATTTCTGCCAGTTCGGCCAGGGCGCGGATCTGTTCGTTCATTTCTTCGCGCAGGCGGATGGTGGCATCGGTCATGACACCGGCTTCGCGGTCCTTGAGGTCCTTGCGGCGGGCGGCGATGAGCTTGTCGGTGCCGTAGAGGGCTACGCGGCGGTAGTCACCGATGATGCGGCCGCGGCCGTAAGCATCGGGCAGACCGGTGATGATACCGGCGGAACGGGCGGCGCGGATGTCGCTGGTGTAGGCATCGAACACGCCTTCGTTGTGCGTCTTGCGGATGCGGCCGAAGAATTCTGCCGTGTGCGGGCACATCTGCTTGCCGTAGGATTCCAGAGCCTTCTGGGCCATACGCAGACCACCGAAGGGCATGAGGGCGCGCTTCAGCGGGGCATCGGTCTGCAGACCGACAATCTTCTCGCGGGCCTGGTCGATGTAACCGGCAGCGTGGGAAACGATGGTGGAAACTACTTCGGTGTCGGCATCGAGCAGGCCGCCGGCGTCAATTTCCTTCTTCATCAGGTCCTTCACCTCATCCCACAGAGCGATGGTGTCCTCGGTAGGTCCGGCCAGGAAGTCGCCTTCACCGGTGTAGGGGGTGTAGTTCTGCTGAATGAAATCGCGGACATTGATGGAATCCTGCCATACGCCGGATTTGAATCCCTGCCACGGATCTACCTGGCAGGCGCATTCCTGAGTGCATGTTGTGTCTGTCATAAAATGATTTTGGTTTGGAGTGATTACTCTCAATGGAGAGACGCTGGGTTGGCGACTCTCTACCAACGCGGTTATTTTAACTCTGCCAGGTAGATAAGTCAAGGGATTTTGAGCTGTTTTGTGCAGCTCTTATTTATATTGTTCTGGAAGTATTCTAATCTATTTGCGGGCTTTGTCAAGTAGAATGATTCTAAAAATATCCAATAGGGGAGTTGAAATTTTACTTTTTGAGGAGGAGGACACGCAAACTCCCCATACGGCGATGCCGTATGGGGAGTTGATATCACTATAATGAGGAATTACTTGCAGAGTCCCTGGGACTGTAGCAGTGCATCAGGGTTGGGGTCGCGGCCCATGAACTGGCGGTACAGCTCGGCGGCGGATTGGCTATCACCCTGGGAAAGGATGCAGCGGCGGAAATCCTGCCCGGTCCTGCGGTTGAGCACTCCTTCAGCGCTGAACCGGGAGTAGGCATCAGCTGCGAGCACCTCGGCCCATTTGTAGGAATAATAGCCGGCGCTGTAGCCGCCGGTGATGCAGTGGCGCAGGCGGCGCATGATGGAGGTGCCGGGTGTGGTGTATTTTATCTGCCAGGGTTCGAGTAACTCGCGGGTAGCGGCATCCAGGTCCTTGCCCTTGAATTTCTCGTTGTAGTGCATGTGCATTTCCAGGTCGAGCTTGGCGATGCAGAGCTGGCCCATGTTGTCTGTGGCGGGCAGGAAGTAGCGGCTGGCGCGCAGTTTTTCCACAAGGTCGGCCGGAATGGAGTTGCCTGATTCGTAGTGGAAGCCGAATGTGGCGATGCCCTCGGCCTCCCATGCCCAGTTCTCTGTAATCTGGCTGGGAAGCTCCACAAAGTCCCATGCAACGCCCGTGCCGGCGTGCGCCTGCAGTTCGGTATCGCTGAGCATCACATGCATCATGTGGCCGAATTCGTGGAACAACACCACAGCATCCCGGTGGCTGAGCAGGGCCGGTTTGTCAGCCGTAGCGGGGGTCATGTTGCCTGCCAGGCAGGCCAGATGAGGGGTGTGCGGCTGCTTCCCCTTGCCGGGTGTGCCGTAGCTCAGGGGCATGACCCAGGCGCCTTCGCGTTTGGTTGTGCGCGGGAAGATATCCAGGTAGAACGAACCGAGGTGGTGGCCGGTGCGGTCATCCGTCACAGCGAATACCTTGACATCGGGATGCCAGGTCTCGATGATGTGGGGGGCTCCTTTTTCTCCGGGTTGCAGGCAGTGGGAGGGCAGTTCGATGAAGGAGACTCCATACAGGTTGGAGAAGATGCCGAAGATACCGTTGAGCAGGTTTTCGCTCTTCAGGTAGGGGCGCAGTTGCTCTGCATCCAGACTGTACATCTCTTCGCTCATTTCGCGCAGGTAGAAGGCGCGGTCCCACGGGTTGAGCGCAGTCGTGACACGGCCGGTGCGGCGGGTCACGAAATCGAGCAGCTGGGCGCACTCTGCCTCAAAGGCAGGTTTTACCTTCTGCATCATGTCGTCCACGAACTTAAGCGCATTATCCCCGCTGCCCACCATGCGGCGGTGCGTGGTGAGGTCGGCATAGGTCTTGAAGCCCAGCAGCTCTGCCAGTTCCCGGCGCAGTTCCATGATGCGTGCCACAATGGCGGAGTTGTCGAACTGCCCGGCGCCGATGCTGCAGGCTCCTTCCCAGCAGGCTTTGCGTGTGGCTTCCACCGTGCAGTGCTTGAGCACTTCGCTGTAACTGGAAGCCTGCAGGGTAATGCGCCAGGCGGGGGCTGTGCCATCACCGAAGATGTGTTTTTTCGCATCCTCGCGGGCCTTATCCATCCAGTCGGCACTCATGCCGGCCAGCTGCGAGCGGTCTGTGATGATGAGCTCCCAGGCATTGGTGGAATCCTGCACATTTTTGCCGAACTCCAGCTGCAGCATGGACATCTCATCCTCAATTTCCTTTTTACGGGCTTTCTGTTCGGGCGTCAGTTCAGCCCCCATGTCGTGAAAATTCTGGATAACCTGTTCCACATAGCGCTGCCGGGCGGGGGAAAGTTCCTTCACCCAGGGCTGCTGGGCAGCCTGGCGCAAGATGTTCCACAACTTTTCATTGGCCAGCACCTCGGCTCCCAGCTCGTTCCACTGGGGCGTCAGGTCTTCCTGCACCTGGCGGAGCTCCTCACTATCGGCCACGGTTTTGAGGTGGTAAATGCGGTTCTGCACCTTGTCCAGCTCATCCTGTGCCAGGGCGAGCGCCAGGAAGGTGTTTTCAAAGGTAGCCTCCTCCGGGCGGATGTTGCTGATTTCCGCGATGCGGTGGCGCGCCAGTACCATGGCGGCAGCGGAGTCAATACGGGCTTGCTCCGGGGTCAGTTTTGACCAATCAGGATACAGGCTGTTCTGGAGAAAGGGATGTTCCCCGTTGCTTGCGGCATTCTGCACTTGCCGGACGCTCTGTGCGGAATCGGCAAGCGATACCAGCGGCAGGCCGAGTAAGGAGCAGATAGAGGCGGTAATGATGAGCTGATTCTTCATGTATGCCCATTACTACGCGCATGTGTGTCCCTTTCTTTCAATGCATGTCGGAAAACACTTGATATGTCGGCGCAAGGTGCTATACTCAGCGCGTTTACGGCTATGAAAATGCGTTATCCGGGGATTATTCGATGAATCGAATGTGTACTTGAACGACTTTGAGGACTATTTCAGGTCGTTTCATGTTGTTAATATCGAATACGCAGCGGTGATTGCGCGGAACAACCATGAAGGCGGGTTGATCATTATTAAC
>JAFNWZ010000439.1 GCA_017379255.1 Akkermansia sp.
GCCTGCTGCAGGCTCTGCACATTCAACCCATTCACCCCAGTGAACAGCGTGTACGATTCGCCCACTTCCAGCCCCTGCACCGCATCCAGCACTGCGCCGTCCAGCGTCAGCCCGGCCTGCAGGGTCAGCACACCATCCAGCGTAACCGTGCCGCCCAGTTCTATGGTAGCCGAGTTCGCCAGTTCCAAGTTGCCAGCCAGCGTAGCGCCTGCCTGCAGTTCCGCCAGCTTACTCACCACCACATTGGCCGCGGTGATGGTCTTGTTTGCGGCAATTTCCAACTCAGCCACAGCTGCAGTTTCGATACCCGTCACCTTGATATTACCACCCGTAGCATGCAGGCCGCTGAGCGTATTACCACTATTGCTGAGTGTCAGCAGCCCGCTGCCAGCATTTTCCACCGAAGTATTGGTCAACTTCGTCTTCACCTCCTTTTCCGACGCTGAATTCACCTGAACCGCTGCATCGGAAATCTCATGATGGGTATTACCGGAATAATCAAGTTTATCCTCGCCCGACCCCTGGTATGTAATGACAGAGGCTTCAGACAGGCCCTGCACGGTAACGCCATCCTTGACAAAAGCTGCGTCCCCGGCAATATTCAGACGCCGAATCCACATATTGCCACTCTGCTGCACCGTACCGTTACGCACCGTCATCGCACTGCTGCCCCCGCCGCCTTCGGCATCCAATACAGCGTTTATCGTAATGGTATGACCATTGGCATCAAAGACGGTTCCGGTATCTGCTGTTCCATAAAGCTTTATTGACGAGGCTCCCTGAATGCTGAAATCATCCGCGGCCACAATGGTACCATTGCCCAGGTTCACCGTATCATTCGATTGGAAGCCCTTGATACCTTCTGAGCCAATGTAGACGCGTGCTGTTCCCGTCGTTCCCGTTCCCAGAATGAAACTATCAGCATTACCCCTTGCGCTGCTGAACCGGACGCCTTTCAGATAAGCCTCACCGGAATTTGCCTGGAATGTACCGCCGGAATCCCACCCCATGTGCATCACCGTGCCGGCGGCATTCAGGGTGCCACCTTCCAACGCCAGCGTGGAAGCGCAATTGTGCCAATGGGCCAGCAGGAAACTATTATCTCCGTCGTGCTGGTTTTCATCAGCAATCGTCGTACCCGTAATGGAAAGCGACGCACCCTCTCCAATACTCAGATTGGTATTCTGATCCCTCGCAGAAGTACCCATACGGAGCTGGTTGGTGGTCACATCTACACCCTCTGCCAGAACAACAGTCTCTGTACCAAAATCCAGTATTCCTGAAACGTTGACCTCGCCACTGATTGTCGTCGCGCCATTGCCCTTGATCAACGCACCCGTCAATTCAGCATCTTTCAGATTCAACGAGCCAACCGAATTCTTTACCAGGGAGCCACCACCCAGCAGGCTTATCTTACCCGCGCCGCCGATAGACGTCTGAAGAGTCTGCGTCTGTCCGCGTTCCATCTCCAGTGCCAACTCTGCCTGCTCGCCCACTTCCACTCCAAGCAGAGAATGGGCATCCTGGAAGCTCATCTGTACCTTTCCTCCCTGAATCGTCCACTTGGTCGTGTTATCACTCCTCAGCGTGGCAACGCTCATATCCACATCGGTTACAATATCATCCTGCAGAGACATCTCCTCAACACTCAGGGAACCAGTACCGGAAATCAGCGCCGACTCTTTCAACACCATTTCCCTGGCAGAAACTGCAGCATCCAGCACCAAGTCACCACAGTTGGTCTTGATCATGGAATCCAGAGTCAGAGATTTCCCGCTCACTGTATAGGATACAGCACTATCGAAATACCCCGCCACCAGCTCTAGCGGCGTATCTATACGGGCACCGCTACCGCCTATAAACACCACCTTATCCCCTGAGCCGGGGTAGCCCCCAGTATCGCCCCAACGGCTATACCCGTCCTTCATGAAAAATTCCGCACTCAGGCCATCGGTTCCGGCACTCAGCGTAGCCTTCATGTATTCCGGCAGGTTCACCGTCAATTGAGTACCAAGCTTGCTCCAATCACCATTGGCCAGCCATTGGGTGGTATTCAGCTGGATATCCCAGGCTTTACCGAAGCTGACGGTGGTTGCCCCGGTGCCGCTCACC
>JAFNWZ010000440.1 GCA_017379255.1 Akkermansia sp.
GGCAGGAAATCGCGCACCATCATGGGGAAGGGGTGTGGCCCGAGCACGGAGCCGATGCAGTAGATGGCGTTCTTGTAGTCGCGCAGGTAGGCCTCGAATGCACTGTCAACCGCTTCCTTGAGGGTCTGCAGCCCGTGGTTGACGCACACCACATTGGCGCCCAGCATCTTCATGCGGGTGACATTGGGGGCTTGTTTGGCGATGTCCACCGCGCCCATGTGGATTTCACACTCCAGACCGAAGTAGGCGGCAGCGGTGGCAAGGGCCACGCCGTGCTGTCCTGCGCCGGTCTCGGCGATAATCTTCTTCTTGCCCATGAACTTGGCCAGCAGACCTTCACCCATGCAGTGGTTGAGCTTGTGGGCGCCGGTGTGGTTCAGGTCTTCGCGCTTCAGGTAAATCTGGGCACCACCCACCAGGCGGGAAAGGCGCTCGCAGTGGTACACTGGCGTGGGGCGCCCCTGGAACTGCTTGCGGATGCGGCGCAGCTCATTGATGAACTGGGCAGACTGGCAGATGTCGTTGTAGGCATCGGTAATTTCCTTGAAGGCGGGCTCCAGCTCCTTGGGGAGGTAGGCGCCACCGAAGCGGCCGTAGTAGCCGTTTGCGTCGGGATAATGGCGAAGATATGTGCGGAAATCCATATTGGCGGGGATATTAGAGCATTTTACCCCCTCCTGCAAGGCTTTTCCGTGGCTTGCAGGGATTTTCAGGTATAAAAGTGGGCAGTCTGCGGTTGCATAGCGCCGCGGTTTGTGGTATAGAGGACTGCATGCGGGGAATCTGCACCATTTTGCTGATGTTCATGAGTCTGCCACTGCAGGCTGCCACTTACTGGGCGGCTGGGGTATCTGCGGATTCCGGGTGGTTTGATTTCAATAAAACCCACCAGAAGGGGAAGGAGGGGGATGATTTGCTGTGCTGGGCTGTGGCAGCATCAAATCTGCTGGCATGGTGGCAGGAGCAGAATCCGGAGCGGGTTCCCCAGGGCACGCCGCAGGCAGAGGCTGTGTGGGCGGCGTTCCTACAGGCTTTTGAAAATGAGGGCAGCGACCCTGACCAGGGGCTCCGCTGGTGGTTCAGTGGTGAATATCTGCAGCCGTCCCCGGCAAACGCCGGACGCTGCGCCGTGTTGAGAGACGGCTGCAGGGGTGGTTTTTACTTCGGTAAATCCCCTGCGCCCGAACAGGTGCTGTACAATGGACGCGGGGCGGCGGTGACGTCGCAATCCCTCACGGATGCATTGCTGTGCGGATTCCGCCGGGGCGATGCGTTCTGGCTGGGGGCTTCCTGCCGCAAGCCGGACGGCAGCCGCTTTATGCATTCCATCACAGTGTGGGGTGTGGATGCCGGGACTGCTCAGGACGGCAAAGAACGCGTCACCGCCATCTACATGTGTGATTCTGATGACCGAGCCCGGTGTCTGCACCGCATCCCGGTGCGTGAGGTGGAGGGAATGCTGGCGTTTGACTGCGCAGAGCATCCGGTGTACGGCCGGCTCGGGCTCGTTACGCTGGATACCTACACCGGGCTGCGTGTGCAAGTGCAGGAGTAAGAATCAGGGCAGGTTCCAGCTCTTGCGGCGTCTGGCGTATTCACTGCGGGGCAGGAGCACATAGACCGGGTTGAGGTCGGCGCGCAGGCGGGCAATGAACGCGCGCAGGTTTTCCTCGCTCATGCTGGTGCAGCCAGCCGTGGGGGCTTCGCCATCGCGCCGCCAGATGTGGAAGAAAATGGAGGACCCTGCGCCAACCCTGGGTTTGCCCACGCTCTGTGGGGTGTTGTGGTGCACGAGCAGCTTGATGCTGTGCGGGTAATCGGTCTGGCGCATCTGCTCGTGCAGTTCCCAGGGGGTGGTGGCCGGGTGATTCAGCCGCACATGGCGGTTGTAGAGGTGCGGCAGGCGCGGGTCGCTTATCCAGAGGTCATGAGCCCCTACCTTTACATAGGGGATGGCGGGGTCGTGTTCCACTGGGGTGGGGTTGGTGACCCACA
>JAFNWZ010000441.1 GCA_017379255.1 Akkermansia sp.
CTGCGGTGCGGTCATCCACCGTAGGTAGCACGAAGCCATCCTCGGTGATGTAGAGGTCGTAGCCATTGGTCACGGGAGTGATGGACAGACCCGGGTTCATGGAGCTGGACATGGTCACACCGGCGATGTAAGCACCCTTGGCGCCAGAGGGGCGGGCCTTCACAACGGCGGAGATGAATGCACGAGCGTTCTCAACGAGCTTGTCGCTTTCGAAGGAAAGCTTGCCCACAGCGGCAGAAATGTTGGCGTTCTTGTCAACCTTGAAGTCAACGCGACCAGCCTTCACCTCACGCACGGCCTTGGCGGTATCGTCCGTCACGGTGCCGGTCTTGGGGTTGGGCATCAGGCCGCGCGGGCCGAGCACACGGGCAATCTTACGCACCTGGGCCATGGCGTCCGGGGTGGCGATTGCGCTGTCGAAGTCAAGATAACCACCCTGGATTTCCTTGATGAGGTCTTCCAGGCCAACTTTCTCGGCACCGGCTTCCAGAGCAGCCTGAGCGGCTTCACCCTGGGCAAACACGATGACGCGAACATTCTTACCAGTACCATTGGGCAGGGCTACGGAGCCACGGACCATCTGGTCGGCTTTGCGGGGATCCACCGTCAGGTGGAAAGAAACGGTGACCGTGGGGTCGAACTTGGGAGCGGGGAAGCTCTTCATCAGTTCCACAGCCTCCTCGACAGCGTAGTTCTTGCTGGCGTCAACCAGCTTGGCTGCCTCGTTGTAGCGCTTGGAGCGTTTTGTAGACATATTGAATTAGCAGTACGTTCGGGGTTAATTTGGTTTAATTCCCTCCTGCGAAGGGGTTACATGCCTTCAACCTCGATACCCATCTGGCGGGCCTGACCAGCAATGATGCGGGCGGCAGCTTCGGGGTTCGTGGTGTTAAAGTCGGGCATCTTGGTGTTGACAATTTCCATCAGCTTCTCTTTGGAAATCTTGGCAACCTTGGTCTTGTTCGGCTCGCCGGAGCCGGACTTGATACCAGCGGCCTTCTTGAGAAGAAGAGCTGCCGGGGGCTGCTTGGTGATGAAGTCGAAGGACTTGTCCTTGTATACGGTGATCACGACGGGGAGAACGTCACCGGCCTGCTTCTGAGTCTTTGCGTTGAACTCTTTGCAGAAGCCCATGATGTTAACACCGGCCTGACCAAGAGCAGGACCTACGGGCGGCGAAGGATTCGCAGCACCGGCAGGAATCTGCAGCTTAATGATTTTAACTACTTCTTTTGCCATGGTTGTGTTAGTTTGGGTTTGCCGCATTTACTGGTTTTCACCGGCTCCCTGCGGCGGGAAGATTGTATTGGGAGAAGGTTACAGATTCTTGCCCTTTTCATCATCGGGCACGAGCTGAACCTGTGCGTAGGAAAGGTCAAGCGGGTTGGAACGGCCGAACATGGTCACACCCACGCGGAGACGGCCGCGCTCAGTATCCACCATCTCTACAATGCCGTGCTCACCCTGGAACGCACCGTCAAGTACAACGACCTCTTCGCCCACGGAGAAGTTCACCTTCGGACGCGCGGCTCCGCTGCGGCGCTCAATTTCAGCCATGAGCTCCTGCACGTCCTTGCGGGACATGGGGAGGGGTTCCTTGTTACGACCGCACGCAAAGCTGATAACACCGTCCACAGCCTGAATCTTGTACCAGGCTTCATTGTTCAGGGAACCATCTGCACGGCGAAGCGCAAAGTTGAGATACACATAGCCCGGGTAGAGCTTGCGGTTCACAATGTACTTCTTGCCATTGCGGACATCTTCCACCTTTTCCTTGGGTACCAGGGGAGCGCTCTGCAGAAGAGCATTCATATCCTCATCCTCCTTGAACAGGCGGTTGAGGTTCTCTACGGTGCGATCCTCCTTGTTGGAGAGTACATGCAGCACATACCACTGGTCTTTCGGCTCCGGGGTCACGCGTACACTGCCGGACTTACGATCGTAGGGGCGGGACATATAAAAGGTGATAAAGTGGTAATTTAAAATCAGGAAAGCAGCTCAATCGCGCGGGTTACCACCGCCGAGAGCACATAATCAAAAAAAGCAACATAGGCACCCAGAAGCACCATGGCAATGAGTACCACCACTGTCGACCCGGACAGCTCACGGAATTTCTTGAACCCGGTTACCTTCGGGTCGCTCTCCCAGGGCCAGGAGCACTTCTTCAGCTCGCCCTTAACTGCAGATATATATTGGGAAATCTTGCGGAACATGAGTGTCGTGAGATAAAGTCAGGGATTTTTTGAGAAAAAAAAAGAGGAAGGCTGGCAGGGTATGAGAGACTCGAACTCCCAACACGCGGTTTTGGAGACCGCTGCTCTACCAATTGAGCTAATACCCTATAACCTTGCTCTGTCTTGTTCCGGCTATGCAGGGGAGATGACCTTGCGGCCATCTCCCCTGGCCGAGGTGTTATCCACTTGCGGGATAATCACCCATTTTTAAGCTTTTAAAGGCAACTTAGGCCTTGATGCTGGCAACCTTACCGGCGCCAACGGTGCGACCACCTTCGCGGATAGCGAAACGCATACCCTCTTCCATGGCCACCGGAGTGATGAGCTGAACAGTGATGGTCACGTTGTCGCCAGGCATCACCATTTCGGTACCCTCGGGCAGAGTCACGCTACCAGTCACGTCCGTCGTACGGAAGTAGAACTGCGGGCGGTAATTGTTGAAGAACGGGGTGTGACGGCCACCTTCTTCCTTGGTCAGCACGTAAACAGCTGCCTCGAAGTCGGTGTGGGGAGTCACGGAACCGGGCTTGGCGATCACCTGACCACGCACGATGTCTTCCTTCTTGATACCGCGGAGCAGCACGCCCACGTTATCACCAGCTTCACCCTTGTCGAGGAGCTTGCGGAACATTTCGATATCGGTCACGGAGGTCTTCACGGTGGGCTTGATACCCACGATTTCAACTTCCTCCATCTTGTTGATGATACCACGCTCGATACGACCGGTAGCCACAGTACCACGGCCGGAGATGGAGAACACGTCCTCCACGGGCATCAGGAAGGGCTTCTCAGTCGGACGCTCAGGAGTGGGGATGTAGGCATCCACAGCATCCATGAGGTCAAGGATCTTCTGAGTGTATTCAGCGTCACCCTCCAGAGCCTTCACGGCGGAACCCATCACGATGGGCAGGTCGTCGCCCGGGAAGTCGTAGGAGGAAAGAAGTTCGCGGATCTCCATCTCCACGAGCTCAGCGAGTTCGGGGTCAGCAAGGTCCATCTTGTTCATGAACACCACGATGTAGGGAACACCCACCTGGCGGGCAAGCAGGATGTGCTCGCGAGTCTGCGGCATGGGGCCGTCAGCAGCGGAAACCACAAGGATAGCGCCGTCCATC
>JAFNWZ010000442.1 GCA_017379255.1 Akkermansia sp.
ACAGCGTATTGTCAATTAGCTGTGCTACAAGAATTTGAAAGCAGTTCTAATGAAACTTTGGGACACATGTGCTGCTTTTCTGCGCCCGGAAAAATAAACTTGCAAAAGGATGCGTTTCAGATAGAATGGGGAGCATGTTCCGCGGTTTCATTGTAAAGGGAATCCTTGCCGCTCTGGTGTGCGGCATCAGCATGGCATGGGGAAATAATGCGCCGGCTCCATACGGCCCGCTGCCCACCGAGCAGCAGGTGAAATGGCTGCGCATGGAGTGGTATGCCTTTGTGCATTTCGGCCTGAATACCTACACTGACCGCGAATGGGGCTATGGCGATGAAAAGCCAGAGCTGTTCAACCCCGCTGATTTTGACGCCGAAGCCATTGTCAGAACCTTCAAGGAGGCTGGCATGAATGGCATGATTTACACCGCCAAGCACCACGATGGCTTCTGCACCTGGCCCACTAAATCCACCGGGCACAACATTACCAAATCCCCCTGGAAGGGAGGCAAGGGCGATGTGGTGCGCGAGTTTGCCACCGCCTGCCAGAAATACGGCTTTCCCTTCGGCACCTACCTTTCCCCCTGGGATAGAAACTGCGCGGAATACGGCCGCAAGGGCTATCTGAAAGTATACTACAAACAGATTGAGGAACTGCTGACCAACTACGGCCCCATTTTTGAAATCTGGTTTGACGGCGCCATGGGCGGCGATGGCTACTACGGCGGCGCCCGCGAGGGACGCAACATCGGCAACGCAGATGATTACTACAACTATGCCCAGGTGGTGCGCAACATCCGTAAACTGCAGAAGAAATGCATCATCTGGGGCGCTGCCGGCCGCGGGGATGTGACCTGGGCCGGCTCGGAAAAAGGCTATGCCCGCCATTATCCGCTCTGGAATGCCAATAAGAACAAATGGCTTTCGCTGGAGGCAGATACCCCCATCAATCACCGTGGCTGGTTCTGGCACCCGGGGCAGGGCGGCCATGTGAAAGACCCGGAGCACCTCATGCAGGTCTACCTGAGCAGCGTGGGGCGCGGGGCCAACCTTATCCTGAACCTGGCGCCGGACCGCGATGGCCGCCTCGACCCCGCCGATGTGGCCGCCCTCCGGGCATTCGGCCAGATGCGCCGCGAGCTCCTGGCAAATGACTTTGCCCTCAAGGGTAAAGGCAAGGCAAGTTCATCCTACGGAACGAAATACACCGCTTCCAGACTCACGGATGGCAATATTGAAAGCTACTGGTGCCCGAAGCGCGATGACAAGACCCCCAGCGTGGAAATCACCCTGGCCAGCCCTGCCACTTTTGATGTGGTGCGCCTGCGCGAGCAGATCCGCCTGGGGCAGCGTGTGGAGGCATTCCAGGTGGAAGCCTGGGTGGATGGCGCGTGGAAAACCATTGTTGAGCCCGGCAAGCCTGGCGAAATTGAAGACCACTTCGACGGCATCCGCGGCGGCAAGGGCCACACCATCGGCAACCAGGTGCTGCGCTGGCTGGAAGAACCCGTCACCACTGATAAAGTGCGCCTCACCATCACCCGCAGCAAGGCTGCGCCCTGCATCTCAGAGTTCTCCCTGCTTGCCATGCCGGGCGTTACGCAGCCCGAACCGGTGCCGTCAGACGGCAGCGCGGAAACCGATGCCGCACAGCCCCTCCCGAAAAAGGGGTGGAAATTCCGCGGCAAAACCTCCAGCCTCGCCTTCGATGGCAAGGAGGACACCATGTGGCAATCCCGGAAAACCCCGGCCCGTTTCGTGGTTGATATGCAGCAGGAACACGAAATCAGCGGCTTCGCCTACCTCCCCCGCCAGGATGGCGAAACCCAGGGGATGACAAGCCGCTACCGCTTGGAGCTCAGTGCCGATGGCCAGAATTGGGAAATGGTCTCCGAGGGCGAGTTCGGCAACCTCCGCGCCAACCCCGTGGAGCAGGTTATTTCCTTCACCCCGCAGAAGGCACGTTACTTCCGCTTCACTTCCACCGCGGCTCTGGATGGCACAGGCAGCTCTGCCGCCGAAATCAGGATATACGGCAAATAACGCGCAGGAACAGGGAGACAGCGGGGCTTTTTTCCTTGCAATGCCAGGCCGATTTGTTAGTATGGCAGCATGTTTGGAAGCCATATCATCAAGACCCTCTGTGCGCTGATTGCCTGTGGAACTGCTTTTTCCTGGGCTGGAGATACCACGCCACCCGCACCATACGGCCCGCTGCCCACCGAGCAGCAGGTGAAATGGCTGCGCATGGAGTGGTACGCCTTTGTGCACTTCGGCCTGAATACTTACACTAACCGCGAATGGGGCTATGGCGATGAACAGCCCGGGCTGTTCAACCCCGCTGGTTTTGACGCCGAAGCCATTGTCAGAACTTTCAAGGAAGCCGGCATGAACGGCATGATCTACACCGCCAAGCACCACGATGGATTCTGCACCTGGCCCACGCTTTCCACCGGGCACAATATCACCGAGTCTCCGTGGAAGGGCGGCACGGGCGATGTGGTGCGTGAATTTGCCGATGCCTGCCGG
>JAFNWZ010000042.1 GCA_017379255.1 Akkermansia sp.
CTGCCCGTTGTTTGGAGTATCGTGCGCTTTGCAGCGCGGCGACGGGCGCAGTATACACGCAGTTTTTAGGATTGTCAACTCATTTTTTTCATGATATGATTTTTTTTGCGATGAAGAAGGTAAAAACCGCTGTTGTAGGAGCCAGTGGATATACTGGCCAGGAGCTTTTGAGAATTTTGCTGCGCCACCCGGGTGTGGAGTTGGTGTGCGCTACTTCGCGCCAGTATGCCGGGCAGAAGTTGAGCGATGTTTTCCCGCGTTTCCAGCATGTTCCGGGTGCTGATTTGTGCTTTACGGATTCGGATGTGGAGGCGATTGCCGCTACGGGCGCAGAGGCTGCTTTCCTGGCGCTGCCCCATGGGGTTTCGGTGACTTATGGCCGCGGCCTGGTGGAGGCTGGCGTGCGCGTGGTAGACTTGTCTGCCGATTTCCGCCTGAATGACCCGGCGGTGTATGAGGAATTTTATAAGAAGCCGCATCCGGATGTGGAGCTGATGCAGGAGGCACCGTACGGCATGCCGGAGTGGCACCGTGACGAGATTGCGAAGGCCCGCATCGTGGGTTCGCCGGGGTGCTACCCCACGAGCATCATTCTGCCGCTGGTGCCGCTACTGAAAGCGGGGCTGGTGCTGCCGAAGGATATTGTGGTGAACAGCGGCAGCGGTGTTTCCGGCGCTGGCCGCCGTGCCGATGTGACGCTGCTTTACTGTGAGTGCAATGAAAGCATGCGCGCCTACGGGGTGCCGCGCCACCGCCATCTCTCCGAGATTGAGCAGGAGCTTTCTGCCGCAGCAGGTGAGAAAGTGACCATCACCTTCACCCCGCACCTCATGCCGGTGAACACGGGTATTCTGACCACCACGGTGGCCAAGCTGAAGCCGGGCACCACGGTTGAGGAGATTTCTGCCTGCATGGAGGCGGCGTATGCCAATGCTCCGTTTGTGCGCCTGCAGGGGCCGAACAAGCCGACGGATACGAAGAATGTGACCCGTACGAATTTCGTGGACATCGGCTGGGCGATTGATGCCCGCACGAACCGCGTGGTGCTGATGAGCGCCGAGGATAATGTGATTAAGGGCGCAGGCGGCCAGGGCGTGCATGCGTTCAATATCATGTTCGGGTTCGATGAGACGGAAGGTCTCTGGATTATCTGATTCCCTCCCCCCCCTGCCCTTCATGAAGCCGCTGCTGCTCATAGTAGACGATGAAAAATCGACCCGCACGGTGCTGAGCGCCGCGCTGGAGGATGACTATGAGGTATTTGCAGCGGCGAACGGCAAGGCCGCCCGCGCGATTCTGGAAAGCGAGCCAGTGGATATTCTGCTGACGGATTTGCGACTGGGCGGCGAGAGCGGCATGGATATCATTGATTTCGCAGTGGGGCTGCCGCAGCCCCCGCTGTGTATCATGATGACCGCCTACGGCAGTGCCGATGTGGCGGCCGAGGCCAAACACCACGGAGCATATTATTTCCTGACCAAGCCGCTGAATCTGGATGAGGTGGAGCTGCTGCTGCGCCGTGCCACCCAGACCCGCCGGCTGGAAACGGAGAACCGCGAGCTGACCACTCGCCTGGAGCCCACCGCCGGGCTGGACCGCATGCTGGGTGACAGCCCGCAGATGCAGGATATTTTCAACCGTATCCGCCGCGTGGCGCCTACCCAGGCTACGGTGCTCATCGAGGGCGAAAGCGGCACGGGCAAGGAACTGGTGGCGCGGGCACTGCATGCGCTCTCCCCGCGCAGCAGCAGGAAATTTGTGGCCGTGAATTGCGCGGCGCTTTCGCCCCAGCTCATGGAGAGTGAGTTGTTCGGCCATGAGAAGGGCGCATTCACCGGGGCTATGCAGCGGCGCATAGGCCGCTTTGAGGAGGCCGACGGCGGCACGCTGTTCCTGGATGAAATCGGGGAGATTGATATTCCCACCCAGGTGAAGCTGCTGCGCGTGCTGGCAGAGCGCAGCATTGAGCGCGTGGGCAGCAACACGAGTATTCCGGTGAATGTGCGCGTGATTGCCGCCACAAACCGCAACCTGGAAGCCATGGTGAAAGAGGGCACATTCCGCCTGGATCTGTACCAGCGGCTCAATGTGATTTCTCTGCACCTGCCACCGCTGCGTGAGCGCAAGGGGGATATTGTGCTCATGGCACATGCCTTTGCCCGCGAGCTCAGCCAGCAGAACAACCGGGAGCCCAAACCGCTGAGCCGCCCGGCTCTGGAGATGCTGCGGGCATTTGACTGGCCGGGCAATGTGCGCCAGCTGCGTACAGCGGTGGAGCACGCGGTGGTCATGAGCAGCACGCCCGAGCTGCTGCCCGCAGATTTGCCGGAATACCTGCAGACCCAGACGCCAACTGACGTCTCTGCACCAACTAAGAGTGGCAGTACAGACTTTGAGCTTGCCACTATCCCCTCTCTTAATTTACAATAC
>JAFNWZ010000043.1 GCA_017379255.1 Akkermansia sp.
GACCTGACCTCCCTGCAGAAGGAAGCAAGCAACCGCTTCGGGTTCTCCGCCCGCCGCACCCTGCAGATTGCCCAGGAGTGCTACGAAAAGCACAAGGTACTGACCTACCCGCGTACGGACTCGAAATTCCTGCCGAATGACTACCTGAAAATTGCCACCCGCACCGTGGGTGCCATAGCAGGAAACCTGCCGGAATTTGCCGGTTTTGCCAACGGTATTCTGGAAAACCGCAGCATTCGCCCCAACAAACGCGTGTTTGACAGCTCCAAGGTGAGTGATCACTTCGCCATCATTCCCACGGGCAAGTTCGTAAACCTCACGGGCGATGCCGCCCGCATCTTCACCCTGGTGGTGCAGCGTTTCCTGGGTGTGTTCATGCCCAATGCCGAATACGAGGACACCGAGCGGATTACCACCGTGACCAGCCCCGGCGCCCAGGACTGCTTCTACACCCATGGCCGGGTCATGCTCTCTGCCGGCTGGCGCGCCCTGTACGGCCCGGATAAGCGCAAGAAGGACGAGCTCTGCCAGGTGGCAGCGGGAGAAAGCGTAACTGCCACCCAGGTGGAAGCCACGGCAGACCAGACCAAAGCCCCGGCAGCCTACACGGAAGCCACCCTGCTCACCGCTATGGAAACGGCCGGCAAGCTGGTGGAGGACGAAGACCTTGCCGATGCCATGAAAGAACGCGGTCTTGGCACACCCGCCACCCGCGCCGCCATCATCGAAGGTCTCATCACTCAGGAATACATAGCCCGCGAGGGCAAGGAGCTCATGGCCACCCGCCGCGGCATGGATCTCATCGACCTGCTTGGCAAGATTGGTCTGAGCACCCTCTCCAGCCCGGAGCTGACCGGCGAATGGGAGTACCGCCTCAAGCAGATGGAAAGTGGCCGGCTTGACCGGGCTACCTTCATGAAGGATATCCGCACTTACACCACAGACATTGTGGAAGCGGTGCGCGACTACATGCAGAATGGCAAGAACCCGGATCTGGAACTTTCCTGCCCCGCCTGCGGCACCCAGGGGCTCAGCAGCCGGGTGGACTCCATCTCCTGCAACAGCTGCAAATTCCGGCTCCGCCGCGTGCATGCCGGGCTCACCCTCACCGATGACCAGCTCTGCGAGCTCATCGGTAAGGGAGAACTGCCCGTCATGGAAGGATTCCGCTCGAAATTCGGCAAACCGTTCAAAGCAGGGCTGCGCATGGTAGCCCCCCAGACGGCCCGCAGCATCTGGAAGGCCGAGTTCTACTTTGACTCCGACCGCAGCGACAGCAAGCAGGAAGAAACGCCCGCGCAGAGCATCGGCACCGTGCAGGTGAAAGACCAGGGAGAGCTGCAGCTGCAGGCAAATGACAAGCAGTGGAGCGTGCCGGATTACACCCAGGCCAACGGACACAAAGGCTTCACCATGTCCCGCAACATCCTGGGCATGGAAATCAGCGAGGATGTGCTGCGCCAGGTTCTGTCCACCGGCAAGAGTGATTTGATTACAGGGTTCATCTCCCAGCGCACCAACCGCGGGTTCGACGCCTACCTGGTGCTGGACGAAAAGAAAGGCAACGTGGGCTTCGAGTTCCCCCCCCGCGAAGCACGGCAGAAAGGCACAAAGGAAAAAGCCGACAAGAAATTCACCGCAGCCTCTGCCGCGGCAGAAGACCTGAGCAAAGGCACAAAACACGGCACCATCAAGGTGAAAGGAAAGGGGGAATACGAGCTGGTAGAAACGGAATCTGCCTGGCATGTGGATGGCCTGACCTATGGAAAGACACGCAAGCCGCTGGTGATTCCGCACAGCATGTGCGATATCAACCTGGATGCCGCTACCGTCACCCAGCTGCTCACCAAGGGCAAGACGGAACTCATCAAGGATTTCACCAGCCACAAGAGCGGCAAGAAGTTCGATGCCTACCTCGTGTTCAACGCCTCCACCGGTCGCATTTCCTACGAATTCCCCCCGCGCAAGTAACCCACCGCCATGGGAGTGTGCAGCAGGATACTCAGTTATTTTGATATCTTCACCACGGGCATACTCATCAGCCTGGGGCTGGGCATCCTCATTCCCTGCCACGGGGCGGGAGCCGTCTTTGCCGACTGGCTGACGAACGCGGCCATCGTTCTGCTCTTCTTTCTGTACGGCGTCAAACTCTCCCGCAAATCCGTGCTGGAAGGGCTGCTCAACTGGCGGCTGCAGAGCATGGTGTTTGCCTTCACCTTTGTCTTCTTCCCGGTAGTCATCCCCCTGCTCCGGCCACTGCTGGAGCCCATGGTGGGCGGGGCGCTTTTCATGGGCCTTGTGTATGTGGCCTGCCTGCCCAGCACCGTACAAAGCAGCATTGCCTTTACCTCTGTGGCGGGAGGCAACGTGCCTGCCGCGGTGTGCTCTGCCTCGGTTTCAAGCCTGCTGGGCGTTTTCCTCACTCCGTTCCTGGTGAGCCTGCTCTTTGCCACCGATGGCAGCGGCGCCCAGGTGGGGCTGGATACCGTGCTGAAAATCTGCTATCAGATTCTGCTGCCGTTCATCGCCGGCCAACTCAGCCAGCCCTTGCTGCGCAAGTGGGTTCTGGGGCATAAGACCCTCATTGGCTGGAATGATAAAGCCACCATCTGGCTGGTGGTCTACACCGCTTTTTCCAATGCCACCAGCGGAGGTTACTGGGACAAGTTGCAGGCCACCCAGCTCGGCGGCATGGCCGCAGCATGCCTTATCATCCTCTGCCTCACCTTTGCCGCTACCTGGTACAGCAGCAAACTACTCGGTTTCGATCGAGAAGACTGCATCACCATCGTCTTCTGCGGCTCCAAGAAAAGCCTGGCCGTGGGAGCGCCCATGATGCTGGCCATCTTCGGCACGCTGGATAACAATCTCCTCTTACCCCTCATGGTATTCCACCAGGTGCAGCTCATGCTCTGCGCCCACCTGGCCCGCCTCTGGCGCCAGGGGGCAGGCGATACCGGGGGCTACTAAACCAACAGATACTACGACCATGGAACAGACAGAAGAATTTGTACGCTGGAGCGCCAGCCACTGGGGCGCGGTCATTGCCACCGCCATCGTTACCTTGTGCATCATCGGCGGAGCGATGAAAAAGCCCCTGGAAGTACGCCAGAAAGTCTGCCGGGCACTGGCCGTCGTGGTGGGACTCATCTACCTGGGCGATTCCTCCTTCATCCTCCTGACCCAGTACCACGGCAGCTGGGAACAGAACCTGCCGTTCCACTATTGCAGCATGATGCTGCTGGTAGCGGTGGTTGCCCTTTGGACACGTAACCACACCGCCTGCTGGGTGCTGTATTTCGGCGCACTCACCGCCTGCCTGCAGGGGCTCATCACCCCGGCACTGGATGCGGCTTACCCGTCACTGCGTTTCATCTTCTTCTTCAGCCTGCATGGTATTCTGATGCCGGCAGCGCTGGCAGTTCCCCTGCTGCTGGGCATGCGGGCACGGCTGCGCGATGTCGCCATCAGCCTGCTGCTCATGGATGCGTACCTGATCTTCATCCACCCGGTGAACCTGCTGCTGGGTACGAATTACGGATTCACCATGGAGAGCCCGGTGCCGGGCTGTATCCTGGACTACGCCGGGCCAGCCCCCTGGTACTACCTGTTGCTGCAGATTCCGGCCTTTGCCCTGTTCAGCCTGCTGCGCCTGCCGGTCAGGGCTAAAAAAGATTAAGCCCCGAGCAACTGGATAATGGTCTCGCGGGTGGCCTCATCCCTCACCTCGCGTGCATGAGCTGCGGCATTGAGCCCCTCCTCATCCACGGCATCGGCATCCGCCCCGGCGGCAAGCAACTGCTTCACCAGCTGCTCAAACCCGGACCATGAGGCCATCATCAGCGGCGTGGTTCCTGATGTTGTACGGGCATCTACCTCAGCCCCATTCTCCAGAAGCAGCGCCATGATGGCCGCCTGGTTATTGCGCACGGCAAAATGCATAGCGGTTTCGCCCTCCTCATTGCGGGCATTCACTTGCGCATTATGCATCAGCAATACTTTGGAAACCTCAAGGTGGCCCTCCGCTGCGGCAGTCATCAGAGCTGTCGTTCCATCTGCAGAAACGGCCTCGACACAGGCACCCTGCTCAATCATACGCCGCACGGCCAGGGCATCGCCCACGCGTGTCCATTCAGCCAGCAAGGCAGTTTCCTCAGGCGCCAGCGAAGCCTGGGTAGGCATGTACGGAGTCAGCGCCACGGCTGCAATCACCCCCATGGCTGCCACCATGCCGCCCAGAATCGGAATAAATCGCATCTTTTTCATGCTCAGGAAAGAGAACTGAGAATTTCTTTCAGAATGGCAAGACCTTCAGCCAGCACCTCCTCGGGCACATTCAGGGCAGGAATCAGGCGCAGGGTATCCGGGCCGGCGGGGCAAGCCAGCAGGCCGGCCTCACGGCAGAGATTGTTCACATGGCTGGCAGGGGTCTGCCCCGCAGGCACAGCAAAGGAATCCTTGCGCAGCCCCACGCCACGCAGCAAACCAAGACCGCGCACGGTTTCCACACAAGGAAGGTTCCAGCCTTCCACGGTAGCCTTAATCTGCTCACCCAGGCGGGCGGCGCGTTCCACAAGCCCCTGCTCCAGCACTTCTGTCACCACGGCCAGGGCTGTGGCGCAGGCCAGCGGCGTACCACCGAATGTCGAACCGTGGGAACCGGGGCTCATGATGGAGGAAAGCGGTGTTCCCTCAGCATCAATGGCGCGGTTGCTCACCCAGAAACAGCCAATGGGGAATCCGCCGCCAATCCCCTTGGCGCAGGAAACCAGGTCGGGCTGCAGCTCCGGGCAGATGGCTTTCCAGCCCATGGTGGCGCCGCAGCGCCCCACGCCACACTGCACCTCGTCAATCATGAGCATGAGGTCATGCTCCCGGCACAGCTGAGCCACACCGCGCAGGAACTCCGGCGTGGCAGGATTCACACCGCCCTCACCCTGCACCGCCTCCAGCATAATACCGCAGGTTTCCGGGGAAACAGCAGCACGCAGAGCCTCCAGGTCATTGAAATCCACATACTTGAACCCGGTCAGCAAGGGGTCGAATTCCACCTGCACCTTCTCCTGGCCGGTGGCAGCCAGCGTACCCAGGGTGCGGCCGTGGAAACTCTTGTTAAAGGTAATCACCTCATACCGGGGGGAACCATCTGCCGCCGGACGACGGTGGCCGAAACGGCGCGCTGTCTTGATGATACCCTCATTGCCCTCCGCCCCGGAATTGCAGAAAAACACACGCCCGGGAATGCCGATGAGCTTTTCCACCACCACCTCTGCCAGCTTTGCCTGACCGGGAATACCGTAGAGATTCGAACAATGCATCAGCGTATTCGCCTGTTCGGTGAGGGCCTTCACCACGGCCGGATGACAATGCCCCAGCGAACAAGTGGCAATACCGGCGCAGAAATCCACATACCGCCGCCCCTCCGTATCATACAGATAGGAACCCTCACCACGCGCGGCATCCAGCGGAGCGCGCCCATACGTCGGCAATACATACTGTTCGTTCATATCACGCACAAATCTACACCCGCCGGGCGCGTTTGTCAACCCTTTCGCGCGTAGTGCACACGCAACAAACAGCTCACTTTTTCGGCTGCTGGGGGTTAGGTGCAGGACGCAGCTCCGGCATATAGACTTCGGCTGTCTGTTGAACAGCTGGCCGGAAGGGTGACATCGGCGTTTTTTCCAGCAGACGCTGCATCAACAAACGGCCGTAGCGCTCATCCTTGCTCTTGAAAGCCATGGTAGCCTGCAGCAACTCAGCGCGCACCTGGTTGCGTTCATCCTGCGCGCGGCGTCCCACCTGCCCGAAAGCCTCGATTGCCGCAGGATAATCCTTCAACTCTGCATAATGCCATGCCAGCATCTCCTGCAACTGGGGAAAAGCCGGATTCCCCATGCGCTGCTGCACCGCCTGGGTCATTCCCGCGCGATTACCACCGGTGGTAGCCATTAACTGGCGCCACTGCACAAACACATTATTAGCCGGGCCAGCATTGCGGGACATGGCCTCAAACGGGCGATACAGGGGGTCCCCCAGAATGACCCCTTGCCAGGAAAGCCAGGGGGTTGCCATCAACCCGGCTTCCGCCACGGTATAGCCTTTCAGCAAACGGTCGTAGAAAATATCCAGACGCAGTGTTCCTGCCAGCAGCGGCTCGAACACATTACCCGAGGTCACCACAGCACCGCGCTGCAGCAACGCTCCTGCCCATGTATTCGCTTTTTTCACAGTTGTAGCACTGAATGAATGCAAATGCATGGCAACAGCACCAGGGGCAAAGGAAAAATCCGCATGTTGATTCACGCTGAACGGGCCATGCGGCTGCTGAGTATACCAGCCAAAGTAGACCGTAGTATCCCGCATCAGGGGAAACGCTGGCGGCAGCAGCTTCTTCGATTCTTCATGAAACAGCGGCACACCATGCTCCCGGGCATTCCGGGCTATGTCAGCAAACCACTTGTCCCCCTCGGCATACGGGCCACCGTGGTCAACCACGGCCCACCCCCAGAGTCCCCCGCGGCGTTCCACCTCGGCGGGGTACTGAATCATGCGGCGAATAGCCGCGTCATCCGGCCCGTCAATGCGGGTTACGGCCAACACCCGGGGTTTGGCATGCTCCAGCTTGCCGGATTTCTTGAAAAAGGGATTCATCAGCGGCCCCGGCAGCATATAGTTTGCTCCCAGCAGCATGAGTTCCGAATCCACCGATGCGCAGTTCTGCGTCTGCGTGGTCGGCTTCTTTCCCGGCTCGGCTTCCGCTTTGATACGCAGGGGCAAATCCGGCATCAGCACCATGGCCCGCACCGGTTTCAACCCTTTCTCCGGCATCGAGGGCAGATTCCAATCCCTCTGCTCCGCCTGCAGCAGCAGCGCATAGCGCATCTTCTCGTCAAATACCTGGCGGGTAACCGTCTCTCCCTTCAGCCCGGAAAGCCCCAGGCAATTGGCAAATGGAATGGCGCGCTTGTTGCAATAGGCGCGTGCGCACTGCTCACTCCGCAGCGAATCCGCATTATACACCACCACGACCTGGTCCGGCAGCAAGGCACTCGCCACCGAACACCCAAACAGAAGAGTGAGCAGGAACCGGAACATGGCAGTCATTTTTTCAGCGTCTGCGGAAAAGCCCACTGAATGCGCCAATACCCTTGGGCATCTTCGGC
>JAFNWZ010000443.1 GCA_017379255.1 Akkermansia sp.
CGTATGATAACAGTCTGAGCAATGCTATGGGCGTTGCTGCGGCTAAATTGCGGTATGATCTGCTGCGCTCCCGGGAGCTCCGCGGTATGTATGTGATGGAGCACGAGCTGATTTCGGCTGAAAATGTATTGGAAAGCGCTCGGAAGAAGGAACGCCGCAACGCGGCGCGCAGCCGCAAGGTTCTGGAGGGGGCAACCCCGTTGCCTGGCTGTGTGGTGGATGCCGGAACGGATGCGATGCTGAGCAGCGGAGAAGCCGTGCTGAACCTGGATGCCGCTACTGGCGGCCCTGCGTCTCCGGGGATGTACCTGCTGCGTCTGCAGCAGGTGGCACATGCCCCGGTGCGCGCTGCCCTTCGCCGGCTGGGGCGGGCAGAAGAATCGCTGGATGCCTCTCAGGATGTGCTGGTGCAGGTAACGGATTTGAATGTCACCATGGGTGAGGACGCCGTGCTGGTGAACCGGTACTCCGATGGCCGCCCGGTGGAAAGAGGCACCGTATCGTATCTGGATGCAGAGAAGAAAGTGCATCATTTGAGCATTGAAAACGGCATTGCCTGGTTGCCGGAGAATCTGGAAGGTTCGCCCAAAGCCTGGGTTCGCTCCGGCGATGATGTGGTGATGGTGGAGCTGCCGTACCGCTCTTCTTACCGCAGCATGCTGAATCCGCGGGAACCGAAGGCATCCACCCTGCTGGTGCTGGACCGCCCGCTGTACCGGCCGGGCGATACGGTGTATGTGCGCGGGGTGCTTCGCCGCGTGCTGGCAGATGGCAGTTGCGCGCTGCCGTCAGAAAAAACGGCGAAACTCACCTTCCGCCGCCCGGATGGCAGCGAATGGGACACCCGCGAGGTGTCTCTGGGGGAATTCGGCGCGTTTGAAACCAGCTATACCCTGCCGGAGGGAGAGGAGGATGTGACGGGGAATTACCGCCTGCTCGTGGAGGCAGGGGATTTCCGCGAAAGCACCAGCGTGAGTTGCCAGGTGTTCCGGCGGGATTCGTTCAAGGTGTCGCTGGAAATTGATGTGGACCCGGTGCTGCCGGAGGAATTCACGGTGCGGGTGTCTGCTGTGGATTACAGCGGTACGCCGGTGGCGAATGCCGCCTGTGAGTTGCTTATTAATGGCTTGAATGAACGCTTGACTCTGGATGCTGGCGGTAAGGCAGAAATCACGCGCAAGGTTTGGAAACAGCAGCGCGAGCATGGCTGCATCGAAGTAGAGGGCAGCGTGTCGAATGACCGCGAGGAATATGTGCGCATTGAGCCGCAGAGCAAGGATATTCACAAGGGCGATTTCTACATCCGCGTGCGCAACGGGCGCGTGGTGCTGTATGATGCCCGCACCGATAAGGTGCTGGGGCGTGACCAGACATTGGACCTTCGGTTGATGGATGTGGTGAAAAAGCCGGTGTTGTGCCCTAATGGTCTGGGCCTCAAGGAGGAGAAGAAGGTGGAGCTCTGGAGCGGTACTCTGCACATCCCCGCGAATGCCGAGCTCGGCGTGCCTCTGCCGGATGCGGAATCCTGGCGTGACCAGGCGGAGTATTGGGAAATTAGCGGCAAGGACTCTGCCGGTCGTGAGGTCTGCTATACTGAATACGTTTCCTATTACCACAAGGATGATTCCTCTGCGGAGATGAGCGCGCATCTTCAGGGCCGCGTGGTGGAGCTGCGGGCAGATTTGCCGTATGCCGGCACGGCGCACCTTTTTGTGGGGCAGCGGCAGAAAATGCGCCACCTCACGCTGCCGGTCCAGGCCGGCAAGCATGCATACCCGGTGGAACTCCAGCCGGGAGAGGAGGGTACATTGTCCTTCACGCTGGTGCTGCCGGCGCGGAAGCCGGGGGAGGCCGCTGTGCATACTTCCTGCAGCAAGTTTGTACCCATCAGCAGGTATAAGCTGGAGCTTGATTTAGAAGTGCCGGAGGCGGCTTGCCGCCCGGCACAGACGATAACGATTTCCGGCGCAGTGCGGGCAGATGGCAAGCCTGCCGAGGCCGAGGTAACGCTGTATGCGGTGGATGACGGCATGCTTTCCGTGGGGGATTACAACACCCCGGAGCCGGAGGAGTTCTTCTACGCGGGAACCGCCCGCTCCTTCTCTCCCATCAGCCCCGGTCTCGGGAAAAATGAAGGTCTTACGCTCTCCCGTGTCATGTTGCCGGCTTTCTGGCGTGGTGATTTGATGGGGCCGGGGTATTCGCTGACGCCGTATCCCACATGGTACTCTTACAAAGGGGGAAGACGCAGCTTCTTTGGCGGAGGCCTTTTGTCGCGCATGGGGCGCAGTGTTGAGCTTGCAGTGGAACGCTCGCTGAGCATGGGGACTCAGTATCAGTGTGTTGAGGAATGCGCGCCTGCGCCGGCGCCCGTGGTGCTGCCGGGCGTTTTTCATCGCAAATCGAAGAAACTGACTGCCGGATTACGCTCCGGAAGTGGGTATTTCATGGATATCGATTCCATGTATTCGGATGAGGGGGAAGATGATGAGGGCGAAGAGTTGAGCCTGGGTGTAGGTCTGGATGCCTCATTAGGTGAATGCGAGCCTTACCTGCGCACGAACTTTATCCCGGTGGCGGTGTGGCGGGGGGCGCTGCGCACGGATGCTGTAGGCCGCTTCTCGGTGGATGTGCAGCTGCCGGATACCCTGACTTCCTACACAGTGGTGGCCATGGCAGTGGACCGCAGCGGTACGCGCTTCGGCAGTGCTCTCAGCAGCATTACGGTCAACCAGCCCGTAATGCTCACTCCCGGCACGCCGCTTTTCATGAGTCTGGGGGATACCCTGCGTCTGCCGCTTTCCATTGTGAACAATACCGATGAGCCCGGCACCTGGCGCGTGACGCTGGAAGGTGCGGCCGCCCCGCAGGAAATCACCCTCGCTGCCCGCCAGAGCGGTACGCTGTATTTTGATTTCACCGCCACCACCGAGGGCGAGCAGAAGTTGCGCTGGATGGCGCAGGGCAAGCCCGGGTCGGATGCGGTGCAGGGCGAGTTCTCCGTGCGTTTCCCGGCCCCGGTGCTCAAAGAGGTGCACCGCCTCACTCTGAGTGCGGGTGATGCCCCGGTGCATCTGGCCTCGCTGCTGGGCAGTGATGTGGCCACCGCCGCCCGTGGTGAAATGGAGCTGGTGGCATCGGCCAATCCGCTGCTTCACCTGGCCGGGGCTGCAGATTATCTGCTGGAATACCCATACGGCTGCACCGAGCAGCGCTCCTCTGCGCTGATTCCCTGGTTGTTGTATGAGCACCTGTCACCCTTCTGCCCGAAGATGGCGCAGACCCGCCCGGAGGAGGTGAAGAAGGTCGTGAAACAGGTGATTGAGGAGTTGCTGCCCCGCCAGTGCGAGGATGGCGGCTTGTCATTCTGGGGTGGGTGGAACAAATCCTGCCTGTGGGCCACGGCGCATGCGGGCTATGTGCTCAAACTGGCAGAGGAGCAGGGCTACGATGTGCCCCGGGAGGCCATGAATAAGCTCTACCGTTACCTCTGGTGGGCCTCTACCAGCGAGGAAGA
The DNA here is from genome assembly GCA_017379255.1 of Akkermansia sp. Lineage (GTDB taxonomy): Bacteria > Verrucomicrobiota > Verrucomicrobiia > Verrucomicrobiales > Akkermansiaceae > Akkermansia. Next base: position 3,518 of record JAFNWZ010000443.1, read on the forward strand.
CTACCGCACCCGTTTTGCCATTGCCCGCACGCGTGGCAAGACCGGGCAGATGGAGGATATCCTGCGCGAGGCGCTGGAAAAGGATGAGGAAGAGGATTTCCTGTACCTCGAGACGAAAGCCAGCATGCAGTTCATGCTGAGCATGCTGGAGAATCCGGACGGGGCAGACGCCGCGTTCCGTACATGGCTGCGCAGCACTGGCCGGGATTACCGCCACGGCACTACCCAGGGTAATGCCTGGAATCTCTTTGCCCTGGTGGAATACCTGAAGCTCAAGAAGGGGCAGGGGGATGAGGCGACTCTTGCCCTGCAGGATGGCTCTGCCATCAAGCTGGGTAAGGGGGCTGCGACGGTGCCGCTGTCCTGGCAGCCCGGGCAGGAGATGAAGACTCTGCCCACCACACTGGCTGCAAAGCAGGGCACGGTGTATGCCGCCTGGCGGGTGCGCGCTCTGCCGCCCACCACGGATTACCCCGGCGTGACCGAACACGGCTTGCAGGTAACCCGCCTGTATGAAACCAAGGGGGCAGATGGCGTGTGGCGTCCGGCGGCTTCGTTCAAGGTGGGGGATGTGGTGCGGGTGACGCTTACCTGTGCCAAGGTGGCAGATGAGCTCAAGTACCTGGTGCTGGAGGACTACATGCCCGCCTGCATGGAAGCCATCAACCCGAACGTGCCGGGGCAGGCTGCCGGTCTGGAATCCATGGAGTGGAGCCACTGGTTTGACCACCGAGAGTATCTGGCAGACCGCGTGCGCGGCTTCTGCACCCGCTGGGAAGGGCGAGACCTGCTCAACATGCGCTACTATGCCCGCGTGAAGCGCGCCGGCACCTCCACCGCGCCGCCTGCGCAGGCGCAGCTCATGTATGAGCCGCAGGTGTATGGCCTTTCCCCTAATTCTCAAGTGGTCAGCGAGCCTTGAATTTTAACGTATTGAATGAATATGAAACGTTTTGTTATATGCTTAGGTGTATTGGGAACGGCAGCGGCCGGTTGGCCGGAATTGCGTCCGGATACATACAGACAACAGGTGGAGTTTAAATACCCGGAACCGCTGGTCAGCCAGACCACGGTGCAGAATGGCTGGAAGCACAAAGATACCCGCCTGAGCGATAAGGACCTGGGCCGTGATTTCTTCACCATCACGGGAGATGAGCAGCACAAGCCTATCCCCGTGTGGAGCGACCAGGATACCCTGGATATCTCGTTCTCCGTGGGGACTTCCTGCGCCACGGAATACCGCTTCAGATTGAATCCCGGCACGTGTTACCTGGGGGGCGCTGCTGCTCCTCAGGAGGAAGTGGTGTTCCGTTGCCCTCCGGATTCGCTTTCGGGTGAGGCCTTCATGGATGACAGGGGCGTGGGCGTGGTGGTGCATGCCCGGGCTCAGATTACCCGGGAAAGCCGGGAGCTTTCTGCGGAATCCGGAGTGCGTTTCGTGTTCCGGGAGGCGATTTTCCACCGCCGCACCGGGGAGGTTTCTTACCGCGACCGTGTGGAGGCGGTTCAGGAACCAGCCTTGCTGAAACACTTGCGCGATTCCGGTTCCCTGGATATTCTGGAAGACCGCGGGGAGGACGTCTGGAAGAAACTGACGCCGGATAGTCCGCTGCCCGGGCATGTCCTGGTGCGCCCGGTGAAGCCGCTCGCTTCCGGTAAGTTATGGCATCTGCTGGTGGAGCCCGGCAGGAATCCCGGTTTTTCTACATCCGGGCCTGTTTGCTCAGATGTCATGTTTGCTGAGGAATTGCCCAGTGGCGTGGAGTGGGTGCTGCATGAGAACAAGTCGTATCGCCTGCGTGTTTCATTCGGCGCGGAGATGAATGCCGCGGAGATGCCTGCCTTGTTCCAGCGCATGCAGCTGGCTGTTGGTGACCAGGTGGCAGCGGATGCTGGTGAGGGCGTGAAAGAGCTTGTGCTCAACGGCAGCAGATATGAGTTCCGCTACGCTGGGGTGCAGGAATTGCCCCCGGTGCATGCCTATGGCCGCCGCCGCGGTGGTGAACCGCTGCTGTATCATCCGCAGAACCGGACCCGGGGATTCTGGGTGGAGGTGAGCGCCCCGGCCCCCGCTGTGCTGGATGTGGTGCTGCCGGCTGATACGGCTTCTTACCTGGGCTGGAAGATGGTGCGGGCTCATCGCCACCGCATGGCGCTGAATCCGGCCATGCCCGTGCTGGAATATGGCGAAACAACACTGCTGCCGGTCAAGGGAGAGCGGGTGCTGCGCCTGCCATTTGCGAACCTGGAGGCGGTGAAAGTGAGCGCCTGGCGCTTGCAGCCGGAGAAGATGGAGCTGGCCATGAAAGGCAATCTGGTGAATTCGGTGCAACTGCGGCAGCATAAGTTACGCTACGAGCTGCTGAAAGACCGCCAGTGGAAGGGCCTCTCTGTGCCGGAGGGAAGCGTGGCGGATATGCAGAAGTCCATGGAGCGGATGCTCCGGACGGAAAAGTTGCGGGCTGAACACAGCCGCCAGGTGCTGGCGGGGGCAGAGGCTCTGCCCGGTGCGGTCGTGAAAACCGGCGCGGACGGCATGCTGCAGAGCGGTGAGTGCCTGCTCCGCCTGGATGATGCGGTGGGCGGTTCTCCGGCTCCGGGAATGTATCTGCTCCGTCTGCAGCCGCTGGCGGGGGCTGCGGTGCGGGAGGCCATGAGCATGAATGGGCAGGAGCCTGATTTGCTGGATGCACAGGTGGATGTGCTCGTGCAGGTGACGGATTTGAACGTGATGGCGGGCGAGGGCGCCGTGCTGGTGAATCGGTATTCGGATGGTGAGCCGCTGGAATCCGGCGAGCTTACGTACCAGACAACGGCGGGGGAGCAGTGCCGGATTGCGGTGGAAAACGGCGTGGCCTGGTTGCCGGGGGATTTCCGGGCAAAGGGAGCACTGCGCGTGAGTTGCGGGGAGGATGCCGTGCTGGTGAAGGATGCACCGCGCGGCAGACGCGCCGGGACGAATCGCCGGGGGTATTCAACCCTGCTGGTGCTGGACAGGCCGCTTTACCGTCCGGGGGATACTGTGCATGTGCGCGGGGTGCTGCGCCGCCAGCTGCCGGATGGCAGCTGCGATTTGCCAATGGAAAAATCCGCCAGGGTGACCATTTCCCGCCCGGATGGCAAAATGCTGGAGAAAAGAGAGGTGTCCCTGGGGGAATTCGGTGCGTTCGAGATGAGTTTTACCTTGCCGGAGGGAGAGGATGATGTGACGGGGTATTATGCCCTGCAGGTAGAGAGTGGAAAGTTCCGGCAGCGGGGGACTGTGAATTGCCAGGTGTTCCGGCGCGATGCGTTCAAGGTAAATCTGGAACTGGAGCTGGAGCCCGTGGCCCCCAGCCATTACACCGTGCGCGTGGCCGCGCAGGATTACAGCGGGGTGCCGCTGGCGGGGGCGGCCTGCAGCCTGAATATCGGCGGGCAGAGCAGGACCCTGGAGCTGGATGCTGCGGGTAAGGCGGAAATCACGGGCGAGGTGACGGAGGAAATGCGCAAGGCGCAGGGCCTTTCCGTTCGCGGCAGTGTTTCCAATGACCGGGAGGAGTATGTACAGGTTCCCCCGGTGCATAAGCCCATTTATCCGGCTGATTTTTATATGACGGTGCAGGGTGGCCGCCTGCGGCTCATGGATTCCTGTGGCTCTGGTGTATTGAAGCGTGAGCAGGTGGTGGAGCTGAAATTGGTGCGCACGGCACGCGACCCCGAGGTGGGTGCCAACGGGCTGGGAACCATGCAGTCCCGCGAGCAGGTGCTCTGGAGTGGTTCGCTGACCGTGCCGGCAGATTGTCAGACGGGGCAGGAGATGCCGCTGGAGCTGCTGCAGAAGCATAGCGGTGCAGAGGCATGGAAGTTGAGCGGGCGAGATGCGGCGGGGCGTGAGACAACGCTTTCGTACCCGATATGGCGATTCCAGCCGGATTCTCTTGCTCCCGGGCTGCAGGTGGAGCATAAGGACGGCGAACTGGTTCTGCAAGCGGACTTACCCCGTGCGGTGAAGGCTCACCTGTTCATCGGCTGTGGGCAGAAACTCCGCCACCAGGTGCTGCCTGTGGTGGCTGGCCCGCAGACGCTGCGTGTGCCGTTGCAGCCGGGAGAGGAGGGGAATGTGTGTGCCACGCTGGTGTTGCCGGGGCGCTTGGCTGATGAAGCTCCCATTGTCATTTCAGAACAGTGTTACGTGCCGGTTGCCAGATATCATCTGGGGGTGGAACTGCAACTGCCGCAGCAGGTGTGCCGCCCGGCGGAAACGGTAAGCCTTTCCGGGCGGGTGCTGGCAGATGGAAAGCCTGCGGAGGCCGAGGTCACCCTGTATGCTGTCGATGCAGGCATGCTTTCTGTCGGGCATTATCAATGCCCCGACCCTGAATCGTATTTCTGCCGTGGCAGTGTGGCTTATAGTTTCTCCCTGCCGTATTCTCCCATGCGCAACAACCGTGCGAAAGGGGAAATCATCCTGACCCTCCTGCCCGGGTTATGGCAGGGCGATATGGTGGGTGAGGGGTGCAATCTGTACATCGATGAGCCACCTTCGGTGATTGTGAGCGCAGCGGGAGCTCCCGTGCAGGGGCGTTATTATAAGCGCGCTGCGAGCAAGAATGCGGCTATGGCGGTGGATAGGGAGATGTCGGAGGAGGTTGGCTTTGGTGGCGACCTGGGAGCCTGTGGTGGCGGCCTGGGAGCTCCTGCTGCCATGGTGGCAGGTGCTGGCGCAGAGCAGGCTGCAATGCCGCGCCTGCGCACGGATTTCGCCCCGGTTGCCTTGTGGAAGGGGGCGCTGCGCACCGATGCAGAGGGCCGGTTCTCGGCTCAGGTTACCTTGCCGGATACCTTAACCACATACCGTGTGTTTGCTGTGGCCCTGGATAAGAGCGGTAAGCGTTTTGGCTCGGCCAGCGGTGATTTTACGGTGGCTCAACCCGTGATGCTGACTCCCGGAACACCCCTCTTCATGAGCCTGGGGGATACCCTGCGCCTGCCGCTTTCCATTGTGAACAATACGGATGAGCCCGGCACCTGGCGCGTGACGCTGCAGGGGGCGGGTGCTCCGCAGGAAATCACTTTGGAAGCCCGGCAGAGCGGCACGCTGTATTTTGATTTCTCCGCCACGGCTGAGGGCGGGCAGAAGTTGCGCTGGATGGCGCAGGGCAAGCCCGGGTCGGATGCCGTGCAGGGTGAGTTTACCGTGCGTTTCCCGGCCCCGGTGCTCAAGGAGGTGCATCGTCTGGCACTGTCGCCGGGGGCTGCAGCCGTTGCTCTGGCCCCGCTGATGGGAAGCGATGTGGCCGCAGCTTCGCGCGGGCAGATGCAGCTGGTGGCCTCGGCCAATCCGCTGCTGCACCTGGCGGGCGCAGCTGATTTCCTGCTGGCATACCCTTACGGCTGCACCGAGCAGCGCGCCTCTGCGCTGATTCCCTGGTTGCTGTACCAGCATCTTGCACCGTTCTGCCCGCTCATGGCGCAGACTCCGGCAGAGGAGGTAAAGGAAACCGTGGAGGAGATGGTGCAGGAGATTTTGTCGCGGCAGTGCGAGGATGGTGGCCTTTCATACTGGGGCGGCCGCCGCGAATCCTGCCTCTGGGCATCTGCTCACGCGGCCTATGTGCTCAAACTGGCGCAGGAGCAGGGGTTCAATGTGCCGCAGGAGCAGCTGGATGAGCTCATTCATTACCTCAGCAAGGCAGATGATGACCAATTGTCTGTGCTTGCCCGGTTCTGCATTGCGCGTGTCCGTGGCCGGTCCGGGGCGATGATGGATGCGCTGCGTGAAGCCCCGCTGCCGGGCTCGTGGGCTCGTGAAACCCGGGCCAGTATGCAGTTTATGCTGGCTATGCTGGAGAATCCGGCCGGGGCTGACGCTGCATTCCGCAAATGGATGCGCACCGCCGGGCGGGATTACCGCCATGGTTCCACGCAGACGCATGCCTGGTCTCTGCTGGCGCTGGCGGAATATATCAAGCTGAGCAGGAAGTCAGGCGGTGAGGCTGTTCTGGTGCTGCACGATGGAGCGGAGCTCCAGCTGGGCATGGGGGCAACTGAAGTGCCTTTACCCTGGCAGCCCGGGCAGGAGATGAAGGCGCTGCCCATCACGCTGGCAGCGAAGCAGGGCACGGTGTATGCCACGCTGAGCCTGCGTGCTCTGCCGCGTACCTCGGATTACCCCGGTGTGACGGAGCGCGGTCTGCAGGTGACCCGCCTGTATGAGACAAAGGGGGCAGATGGTATCTGGCGTCCGGCGACCTGCTTCAAGGTGGGGGATGTGGTGCGCGTGACGCTCACCTGCGCCAAGGTTGCCCCGGAGCTCAAGTACCTTGTGCTGGAGGATTACCTGCCCGCGTGCATGGAAGCCATCAACCCGGCCGTGCCGGGGCAGGCCGCCGGTCTGGAATCCCTGGAGTGGAGCTACTGGTTTGACCACCGCGAGTACCTGGCAGACCGGGTGCGCGGCTTCTGCACCCGCTGGGCCGGGCGAGACCTGCTCAACATGCGCTACTATGCCCGCGTGAAGCGCGCCGGCTCTTCCACTGCGCCGCCTGCGCAGGCGCAGCTCATGTATGAGCCGCAGGTCTACGGCCTTTCCCCGAATGCCCGCGTGGTTTCTGAACCCTGATGCGGCTTATTCTGCCTGGCGGGAGCGTGCTCCCGCTGCGCGGAGTCTGGTCATGATGCGCTGGATATATTCCTGCATGGGCGGGTAATCGGTGTATTCGAGCCAGCGGGTGGCGATGTCCAGCGGATACCCGGTGTCTGCATGGGTGTTTCCGCGGCGCTGTTCGTATGCTTCATCGCTTTCACCCGGCTGCTGTGGCTGCGCTGCTAGCGGCACGAGGTTCGGATCCGCACCTGCGGCCAGCAGCATGTCAAGCTTCCGCTCGATGTCGCGTTGCATCAGTTCGGCAAAATCTTCCTCATCGCTGGCGAGCAGCTGCTTCATCAGTACCTGCAGCACGGTTTTTGTGGAGCTGGCGTCATTGATATCCACCAGCTTATCCTGGAGGATGCGTTCCAGCAGGGCGGTGGAATCCCGGCTGGCGGCTATGTTGCACAGATTTTCCACTGTCACGGTTTTGCCGTGATCCAGCGCCCAGAGCCAGGGGGCAGCACCTTCCTCAAAACCGCACAACAGCGGTAAATCGCAGGCGATGCCGACGATGCGCCTCGTTCCGTTGATGTCTGCCCCTTGGGCCAGCAGCCATTCGGCGAACTGTCGGCGGGTATTCCAGGGAATTTTCTCCCCAGTGATGAAATTTCCGTTGAGCAAGGGAGTAAGGGGTGTTTCGGCTTCTGTGTTGTCGGCATCGCCATCTATCTGCATGGCAATGCTATTGGGGTTGGCGCCATGCTGCACCAGCGCTTTCATGGCATCCAGCTGCGCATGTTGCGCCGCCACGATGGCCGGTGTATAGCCGCGTACTGCACATCCAAAAGGATTCCGGAAGTCCACCTGTTCCTCCCCGCCTGCATGGCCGCTTTCTATGGCCTGATGCAACTGGCTGGTGGTACTTGCAAAAAAGTCCCGTATGGCGCAGGCGTAATCAATACACTCCCAGATGGTAACTGAGGCTGTGATGAATGATTCACTTCTGCTCTGCTCGATAATCATTGGAACGTAGTCGTCCATCTGGTCTTTGAGCAGCCGATCAAATGCGGTGAGGGCGGTGCGTTCCTCCTGTGTCCAGCTTTCGTGGAAATCCGGGGTGCTCTTCCAGGTCCAGCCCCACAGCCAGAGGCAGAACCCGCCCACGGCGAGCATGAGGGTGAGAGCGATGCCTCCCAGGGTATAGCCGCACCAGCGGCCTGCGCGTTTCCAATTGCTCATGCGCCTGTTGTATCATACGGAGGACTGTGTGTAAAGCTTGATATGGCGGGTATGAAATATGCTTATTTACGCGTTGGCATAATAAGGAACAGTCCTCCAAATCGGAATTTTGAGCCGTAAGGGCGCTATAATCGCAGCGATGGGGTGGAGCCGTCCCGCTTCAGCGGGGCGAGCGGAACCCCTCGATTGCAGTGCAAAAATATGGGAGCCCGTGCAACGGGCGGCATAAGGAGGCGCACATGTGTCCCAACGTTTCATTAGGACTGCTTTCAAATTCTTGTAGCACAGCTAATTGACAATACGCTGCTAAATTGTTTAGCGGCGAGCGTCCTGTCACGGCGTAGCTTTAGCGAAGGCGGAAGCGAGCGGAATTCATA
>JAFNWZ010000444.1 GCA_017379255.1 Akkermansia sp.
AGCCGATGGGGCAGTGGTGATTACGGATATTGCCCAGCTGGAGCAAATGGAGCTGCAGGACCCGGAAATCATGGTGATTGGCGGGGCCCAGCTCTACGCGCAGATGCTGCCGCTGATGCAGCGCCTGCATGTTTCGGAGGTAGCAGGCAGCCACGCAGCTGATACCTGGTTCCCGGAGTTTGCCCACCACTTTTCCACCCGCACCCCGCAACAGGAATTCGAGGGGTTCACGCACGTGGTTTACGAGAAATGAACGCTGGGTTTGCCCTTGTTGTATTCCTGCTGGGGGCGCTTGGTATGCCGGTTTGTCTGTTTACGCGGCTGCGCCAGCATAAGAGCGCCCTGGAGGGTGCGTTTGCATGCGGGGTGTTCATGTTGATTCCCTGCGTTCTGGCTGATTTGCTCTGGCTGCGGTGTGTGATGGGGGTGGCCTGTTTTGTGCTCTGGTTGCTCCTTGCTGTTTACTGGATGAATTTCCGCCAACTGAATCGCAGCCATGGAAAGCGCCGTTCCAAGTGAGTTCTGTTTTTATCTGCTCGCGGCGGCAGAGGTGAAGCCTTGGGCGCTGGGGGTGTTCATTGTTCTGTTCGGGTTGGGTGGCCTGGCGTTTCTTGTCTGCTCGGGCCGGGATAAAGCTGACAGGGAGGATTCCTGCGCCCCGGAGCTTGCAGAGGGGGCTCTCGTTCTTTGTGCCCTGATGGTGGTGACGCCTCCGCTTCTGCTCCTGCCGGAGGAGTTGCGGCAGGAAATACCTGTGGAAGCTCTGCTCATTGCGGCCTTGGTGGCGGCCGTTATTATCTCTTTCGGCATCAGGGCGCTGCTCCGCTGGCTGGGGGCGCGTCCTCGCAAGCCGCAGCGTCAGGGCCGTCCCAGCCTTCCCGGATTGGGAAAGCGCGGTAGAAAACGTAGAAAATCAAAAGGCAATGTCGGAAACGGAAGATAGACTGAAAGAGGCGGGGAGCACGGTGTGGGCTTTGTTTAAGCCTGTTGTGCTCACGGGAATCTCACTGCTCATGCTGCTGATGTGGTGTCTGATGGGGATTCATGGCACCATGTTGGTGGATTACTGGCTGAGTGAGCGTGTGTACCCGGCTGATGCACAGCATGTTGACCCGGCATTGGAGGGTAAGCTGGTGCGGGTGAACGGACCTCTCGTAGCGGTGGATAAGGCGCTGGTCCTGTATGATAATGAAGCGTATCCGGATGCTGTGGAAGTGCAGGGAGCCTGCCAGCGATACGCAGAAAAGGGATTGTCTCTCGGGCAGTGGCAGGTGCAGGGACTTTATTTGAGAACGCGCTTTCCTTTCGGGTATTTGCATCTCAATTTACCGGGGGTGGAAAGTGTCCGCCGACCCGAAGGATTGGTGTTTGTGTTGAAGTCCGGCGCTGAGGTCACGCTGGTGGGGCGGCAGCGCGCAAACGTGCTGGATATGTCTGTCCCCGGAGCCCGCGCGACTCTGGGCAAGGTTTCCCCTCGCTATGCCGGGCACATTGAAAACAGGGGTGGTGATTTTTCTCTGGAGGGGTTCGAGGAGGTGGCCGTTTTTGCCGTGGTGGCATACGCGGGGCTGAGTCTGCTCCTGGGGCTGTGTCTGGGGCGTGTGCGTCTGGGTTGGATTGCGGGTGCATCGGGGCTGGCGGTCATGGGGATTTTAGCAACCGTGTATGCTTGCTGTTGACTCAAAGCGGGCAATCTGGTAAAAATACGGCATGAACTCGTTGAAACTGATGATGCTGGCCGCCCTGGCGGCGCTTCCGGTGCTGGCTGCTGATGCCAAGCCGGCGGCTCCGCTGAATCTGCGTGTGGGGCAGAAGGTGTCTCTTGTGCTGGATGGTAATCCCACTACGGGATATATCTGGCAGCTGAAACCTGCTTTACCAGCCGGAAGCCCGGTGCAGGTGGAGCTCTCCCTTGTCAGGAATGAGGAGGAAAACTGCTGTGGTTTCCCGACTCCCACCACGCTTACGATGACGGGCGTGAAACCCGGCACCCAGCTGGTGCGTGTGGTATATGCACGCCCGTGGGAGAAAGGCAAAGCACCTGTTCAGGAAAAGCGCTTTGCCGTGACCGTTCTGCCAGCTGAAAAGTGACATAGAAAATCAAATTTGCATCTATTTTAGAATAATTACAATAAATGTCGCACAATCAGCTTGATTTTGTGCGGCATTTCTGTATAGTGGGGATTCCAAAAACAACCATAGAAACGTCTAGTATGAGCGACAAAGTATTATTCTTCGACACCACGCTTCGCGATGGTGAGCAGTGCCCGGGAGCTTCGATGAATCTCCGGCAGAAGCTGGAGGTAGCGCGTCAGCTCGAGAAGCTAGGCGTGGATATCATCGAGGCAGGCTTTCCCTGCATCTCCGATGGCGATTTTGAGGCTGTGTTCACCATTGCCAACACGGTGAAGAAGTGCCGCATTGCCGGTCTTGCCCGTTGCGTGGAGAATGACATCCGCCGCGCTGCCGCCGCCGTGGCTCCCGCAGGCGACCGTGGCCGCATTCACACGTTCCTGGCCACCAGCCCGCTGCACCGCGAGTTCAAGCTCAAGAAGAGCAAGGAAGAAATCATTGAGATGGCCGTGGCTGGTGTGAAGCTGGCCAAGAGCCTGGTGAACGATGTGGAGTTCTCTGCCGAGGATGCCAGCCGCACCGAGCATGACTACCTGGCGCAGGTGGTGGAAGCCGTTATCGATGCCGGTGCCACCACGGTGAACCTGCCGGATACTGTGGGCTTCACCACGCCACAGGAATATATTGCCATGATTGACTATGTGGTCAAGCATGTGAAGAATATCGACAAGGCCGTCATTTCCGTGCACTGCCACAATGACATCGGTCTGGCAGTGGCTAACTCCCTGGCCGCTGTGACAGCCGGTGCCCGCCAGGTGGAAGGTACGATTAACGGCATCGGTGAACGCGCTGGTAACGCCGCTATCGAGGAAGTGGCCATGGCGCTCTCCACCCGTCCGGAAGCCTTTGGCTTTGCCGCAGGTGAGAAGCCGCACAACCTCGAAACCCGCGAAATCGTGAAGACCAGCCGCGTGGTGGCCAGCATGAGCGGTCTTTCCGTGCAGCGCTCCAAGGCCATCGTGGGTGAAAATGCCTTTGCGCACAGCTCCGGCATTCACCAGCACGGCATCCTGGCCAAGCGTGAAACTTACGAAGTCATCGACCCCGCCGAAGTGGGCTGGGGCGAGACGGAGCTGCCGCTCACCAAGCATTCCGGCCGCGCAGCCGTGAAAGCCCGTCTGGAGAAGCTCGGCTACAATCTTTCCGACAGCGAAATCACCCACGTGTTCGAGCGTTTCAAGAAAGTGGGCGATAGCAAGAAGTTCGTGTATGACGATGACCTTGCCTCCCTGGTGAACGATTCGCTGGACACCTGCGACGGCACCTGGAAGATGGTGGATATCCAGTTTGTGGCCGGCTCTGCTGCCCGCCCGACGGCTACCGTGCAGCTGGAGAAGGATGGCAAGATGTACACCGACTGTGCCATCGGCAACGGCCCGGTGAATGCCTGCTTCAAGGCCATTGACCGCATCACGAAGAGCAAGGGCGAGCTGGTGGATTACAATGTGCGTGCCACTTCCATCGGCCAGGACGCCCTGGGTGAGGTGACGGTGAAGGTGCAGTTCGGCAACTGCGAATGCAGCAAGCCGGTTTCCGGCAAGGGCGCCGCCACGGACGTTATCGAAGCCTCTGCCCGCGCCTACCTGAATGCTGTGAACCGCAACATCTCGCTGGCTGCGCTTGCCGCTGCCCAGGCTTAAGCTCATGGGTGCAGAATTGCCACTTCGCATCATCGTCGGCCTGGGAAACCCAGGCCGCGATTATGCTGAGACCCGCCACAACGTGGGGTTCATGGTGCTGGACCGCCTGGCGCGCCGATTCGGAGCAGAATGGAAACCCGATAAAGCCCGCAAGGGCGAGCTGGCCGCCGGTCCCGGGGTGCTTCTCATCAAGCCCCAGACCTTCATGAACTGCAGCGGCGAATGCGTGGGCCCCATCATGCGCTACTACAAGTTCGAGCCGGAGCAGGTGCTGGTCATCTACGATGATATCTCTTTCCCCGTGGGCACCATGAAGCTGCGCTCCAGCGGCTCTGCCGGTGGGCATAATGGCATGAAATCCCTCATTGCCCACCTGGGCGGCGAGAAGTTCCCGCGCATCCGCGTGGGCATCGGCGCGCCGGGCCAGAAGGAAATGGTGGGGCATGTGCTGGGCAAGTTTGCGCCGGATGAACGTCCCTTGCTGGAGGAATGCCTTGCCAAGGCTGAAGAAGCCACCGCCATGATGATGCGCGAGGGCTTCCAGGCCGCCGCCAACAAGTTCAACGTGAAGAAGGAAAAGAAGCCCCGCAAGAAGCCCGAGGCTCCTGCGGACGAATCCGCCGAAACAACACCTGAACCACAGCAAACAGAAAACGCATGAACCGCCCCATGATTTTCCCGCTCATCACCCTGTTGATGGTCGGCTGCATATCCACGCCGACTCAGCAGGCTGAGGAACGTGCCGCCATGGTGCAAGGTGCTGTGGTGCATGCCTGTGCTGCCAGTGTAGCCGTGATTCGTTTTTCGGATGACGCCGTGTTGTCTTCTTTCTCCATGCCGAAGGAGACAGTTGCCGAGCTGAAAGGGCTGCTGGAGCAAGGTCGCCCTTCTGTTTACGAACCGGATTTTGTTTCACCTCCCGCACCTCCCTTAGCGGATATTTATCTGTGCATCGGGGATATGAAGCTGAATCTGGAATCTGTCTGGTCCGAAAGCCGGGAAGCCAGCGAGCTGGAATGGTTGAGGAAATGCGATGGTGAAGGACGCCTGGCACCGCAGATTGTGCTGCCGGATGCCGCGTATGAGCGATTCATGGTATTAGATGCCGTTCAGCAAGCGCGTGCAGCATTGAAATGTCTTGAAAACGAGTCCCGGTAAGCAGCCCGGAGCAAGGGGCTGATTGCCAACGCCTATATGTTACCGTCTCCAGCGTTTTCTACGGCGGTATTTCGGGCGCTTGCCGCGGATAAGGCGGACAACAGAGAAGATGAGAATGCACGCAGTCACCACCGCACCGCCAGCCACAGCGATGGGCATTGACCAAAGCTCGCCAAAGCGGTTCAGCGTGCTGCGCCCGGGAGCATCCGGCATATATAGCACGGATATCTCTGTCCCCAGGCGGTTTTCCGGTTCTATAAAGACGCGTTTTCCGAACCGTCTGAAAGACCAGAGTGCATTCACCTGACGCCCCCGGAGCACTTGTCCATCAGTAGTACGATACTCGTATATCAGGATGAGCTTGGCTTTGCGATGATGGGTGTAATCGTGGTCCACAATACGTCCCGTGACTGCGATGCCGGAATCGACAAATGCCCGGCTTTCGGTATACAAACTCCATGCTCCCCAGCCCAGCAGCACCGGCAGCTCCAGAAACAACAGAAGCCACAGCGCCACAACTACGCCGGAATCCGTCTCCTCATCGCGGTGCTGTTTCCACGCGGCATAGGCAAACACGCCAAAGAACAGCACCCCCAGCTGCGCCAGAACCAGCTTCAGCCCGCTTTCATCCCAGGTGGTGAGCCCCGCCAGCATCCGCCCGCCCTGCTACAGGGTGATACCCAGACAAACCAGCGCGAGCACAGCCGTGCACACACTCACAAACCATGGTGAAATCGTATTCCTGCTCATAGCACACAGTAGCCTTGATTAGCAATGCCTCTCCTGATACAAAGGAGTACCCCCTCATTCTATACAACCCCCACACGCTTGTAAATTGAAATATCATGTGGGGGTGCCTTAATTCATGCGTGCAATTTGTCAAGCGGTCTGCGGGACACGGTCTGATTATGCCCATGTGTTATACTCTGTGCCTCTGAAGCCTCATTTCGCTACACCGTCGAAAATACTGTGCCAGCAGGATAAGTTACTGCTTGACGCGCCAGCGCGAATCATGTATTCTTTAACGCGATTTCACCCCTGTACATTATGCCGACTGACAAACCGATTAATACCATCTCAGTGCTCGTGGAAAACAAGTTTGGTGTACTTTCCCGCGTAGCAGGTCTGTTCTCCGGTCGCGGCTACAACATTCACTCCCTCAACGTGGCTCCCTGCGAAGACCCCAAGTTCTCCCGCATGACCATCGATGTGAAGGAAGACAATGAAAAGCTCGACCAGGTTATCAAGCAGCTCAGCAAACTGGTGAATGTGGTAGAGGTGATTGACTACCGTAATGCTCCGACTGTGTACCGCGAGATCGTGCTGGTACGCGTGCGTTTCGGCGAGCACAAGACCGAGATTCTGCAGCTTTGCGATATGTTCCGCGCCCAGGTCATCGATGCCACGCGCGAGATGCTCACCATTGAGATTTCCGGTGGTGCGTTCCGTCTGAACCGCTTCCTGGATCTCATGGGCGATTACGATGTGGACATGGTGACCCGCTCCGGCAAGATTGCCGTGGTGAAGCCCCGCGCCTGATGATAGTTTTCCGTAATTATCTTACCTCATCATCACCGGCAAGGTCAGGCGCTTTGCCGGTGATTGCTTTTTCTGACCGATATGGCTATTGAATCTTTTGGCGGGGTGAGCCCGCAGCTGAATGAACCCTCTTTTGTGGCTGCCAGTGCCGATATTATTGGCAGCGTGACTCTGCACCCTGATTCCAATGTGTGGTACAACACCACCATCCGCGGAGATGTTTCCCCCATCGAGATTGGGGAGGGCAGCAACGTGCAGGATAACTGCTGCCTGCATGTGGATCATGAGTACGGCTGCAGACTCGGGAAATATGTGACCGTGGGGCACAGCGTCACGC
>JAFNWZ010000445.1 GCA_017379255.1 Akkermansia sp.
ACAAGAATTTGAAAGCAGTTCTAATGAAACTTTGGGACACATGTGATTTGCCGGAGCGGAGGTTCTTGAAAATCTTGACATGTGTATGTATTTGCGGTATGGTAGCGCGCGTTATGGCAGGTCTTATCATTGCGCCTAAGGCGCGAATTTTTCATGGTCACGATTGGGTGTATGGCACAGAGGTGCGCACGGTGTTCGGGAATCCCCAGCCTGGAGATGTAGTGCTGCTCAAAGACCAGCGCGACCGTTACCTCGGCTCTGCCATGTATAACCCCCATTCGCAGATTGTGGCGCGCCGCTTCTCCCGCCGCAAGCAGGATCTCGACCGCGATTTCTTTGCGCGCCGTATATCCCAGGCGGCTATGCTGCGTGAGCGCTGGCTGCCCGGTGAGGAAATGATGCGCCTGGTGTGGAGCGAGAGCGATGGTCTGCCTGGCCTGATTGTGGACCGCTACGCCGGTGTGCTGGTGGTGCAGACGCTGACCATGGCCATGTACCAGCGCCTGGGCCTTATCAAGGATATTCTAAACGATTTGTTCCAGCCGCGCACCATCATTGTGCGCAATGATTCCCCCATGCTGGCGGCAGAGGGAATCGAGCCGGAAACCTATGTGGCCATGGGCGGACAGCCGGAGCCCTTTGTGGCCACTGGCCGCGGTATCAAGTTCATGGTGGATCTGGCCACCGGCCAGAAGACGGGGCTGTATCTCGACCAGCTGCAGAATTACCAGGAAGTGGCCCGCCTGGCCCGTGGTCGCCGTGTGCTTGACTGCTTCTGCAACCAGGGTGGTTTTGCGCTGGCCTGTGCCAAGGCTGGTGCCGCCAGTGTGACGGCGGTGGATATTTCGGAGGAAGCTATTTCTTCTGTACGCAAGAATGCAGAGCTTAACGGTGTGGAGATTGAGGCTGTGGCAGAGAATGCCTTTGATTTCCTGAAACGCGAGAGCGACAAGGTTCGCAATGGCGCCGACCCGAAGTGGGACCTCATCATCCTTGACCCGCCCAGCTTTACGCGCAACAAGAAGAGCCTGAACGGAGCTCTGCGTGGTTATAAGGAAATCCACCTGCGCGCCATGCAGATGCTGCCGCTCGGTGGTGTGCTTTCCACGTTCAGCTGCTCCCACCACATCAGCGCCGATTTATTCAAACAGACCATTTGTGATGCCGCGGTGGACGGCCATTGCACGCTGCGCCAGACGCATGTGCACGGCCAGAGCCCCGACCACCCGATTCTGCTCAACATTCCCGAAACGGAGTACCTGAAGGGCTTCAGTTTTGAAATGGTGCCCGGTAGATAAGGGAATTTCCTTGCAAAAAAATCTGCGTGTGCTAAGCTGCTGTATACATGAAGCTGAGCTGCACATGGATGGGTGTTCTGGTCCTGCCGCTGCTTTGCTGGCCTTTGCCGGCAAGGGCAGAGGGTGGTGCAGAGCCTGCGCCTGCCGCTGCTCAGAATCCTGTTGTCAAACCAGGGCAGGTGGCGGTGCTGGGCTATGGCAGCTTTGCCTCCGGCGAAGGTATGCCGGGCATCACGGCCACTACTTTTCTGGCGCAGATGTCATATCTGAAAGAGCAGGGGATTACACCTGTTTCGCTGGGGCAGTTCATCCGCTGGCACCGGGGAGAGGATTCATTGCCAGAGCGCAGCGTGCTTATTACGCTGGATGAGGCTGATGTAAGTACCTATTCGGTGGCTTATCCGGTGCTCAAGGAGTATGGTTTTCCCTTTGTCGTATTTGCAGATGGCCGCAATCTGCAGGAGGGCGGGGCGACTCTCGGCCCTTCGCGCCTGAATGCCATGCGCCGCGCTGGTGCCAGCATCGGCAGCTGCAGCATGACTCGCCCGCAGGCCTGTGACTGGGTGTTTGCTTCGGAAAGCGGCCCGGAGGCTTCGTTCAAGTTTGCCGAGCGGGAGCTGGGGCTGTCTGCCCAGCGGATAACGGCCTGTTTCGGCAGCTGTGAGGCATTTTCCTATCCGCGCGGATACGCCAATGCTGATATGATGGAGAATCTTGCCATTTACGGCTACCGCGTGGCGTTTGGCCGGCGCGAGGGCAAGGTGCAGCATGATACACCGGCCTACATGCTCAACCGCTACATGGTGCGGGATATGGAGGCTTTTGCCCGCGCGGTGAATTTTGGTGCTCCTGAGCAGAATTCTGCCATTCTGCAGCAGGTTCGTAATGTGGCAAACCGCCGTGTTTCTGAATCTCCTGATGTGGAGGTGGTTTCGCCTGGAAATACCATGCTGGGGGGCGCTCTGGTAACGGTGAATGCGGCAGCGGTGGATGCCGTCCAGCCACCGCTGCCTCCGGTGGTAGAGTTTGACCCCTCTTCTGTAGCGGCTGCTCCCCAGCCGCCTGTGGAGGCGCCGGCGCCGGAAGTGCCAGTGCAGGAGCCGGAGGAAGAGGAAACCCCGGTTGCGGATTTGAAGGACCCGGTTCTGCAGCCGCGCCCGGTGAGCACGTTGCCTGCCGCTGGCGCGCTGGAAAGGCGGGAGGAAAATGGCGACTGGGTGACGCGTGAATTCAATCAGCCGCTGGTGCCCCGTGAGCAGACGCGTGTAGCGGTGCTGGGGTATCATGATTTCAGCAATACCCGCCCGGCGACAGAAATGTGCCTGCGTACAGCAGAGTTCTGCCAGCAGATGCAGTATATCCAGGATGCCGGGATTGCGGTTATCACCATGCAGGATTTCCAGGAGTGGATGCAGGGAACGCGGACGCTTCCTGAGCGTTGTGTGCTGATTACCATAGATGATGGCTGGATTAATGTCTACACCGAGGCGTTCCCCATTCTGAAAGCCTATGGCTACCCGTTCACGCTGTATCTGT
The DNA here is from genome assembly GCA_017379255.1 of Akkermansia sp. Classification (GTDB taxonomy): domain Bacteria; phylum Verrucomicrobiota; class Verrucomicrobiia; order Verrucomicrobiales; family Akkermansiaceae; genus Akkermansia. Next base: position 2,835 of record JAFNWZ010000445.1, read on the forward strand.
ATACCGATTTCCTGGGGGGCAAGGGGCTTTCTATGTCTCATGAGCAAATCAGGGAAATGATGAACAGCGGCGCCTCGGTCGGCAGTCACTCGGCTTCGCATCCCTATCCCAGCAAATGGAAGGCACTGCCGCCGGATTCTCCTGAGCATGCCGCATTGCTGCAGAAGGAAATCCCCGATTCCATTACAACACTTCGGGAACTTTTTGGTAATTGCAGCACATTCTGTTATCCGGGGGGCTACCATACACCGCAGATGCAGGAAAGCTTACGCACCCATGGCGTTGGAATGGCGTTCACCGTCGTTGAAAAGAAAGTAACCACGCAGACTGACCCGTTGCTGGTGAACCGTTACATGGTGTTTGGCAATGATCCTCGCATTTTCCGACGCGCTGTCAATTTTGATGATGTGGCAGGTGTGAAACCCACGGCGCAGGGAATTACCGAGGCTCGCGCCCGTGCCCGTGCATTCTACCCGAAGGCATTTGAAAAACTGGGCTCCATTATCACGCTGCCGGAGGATGACGCTCCGCTGCCGCCCGCTGTCATGACGCCGTCGCAGCCCTCTACCCCGCCCGTGCTGGAGGACATTCCTGCCCCGGAATACACCCGGCTTCCGCAGTGATTTTTTTTCTCATCGGTAACACATGTTTTGTAGTGGACATTCCGGGATGCTCCCGGTATAATGCCTCGTCCTTATGTTGAAACGCTGTTACAGGGCTCAGGAGAGTCTGGTGCGCTATTGGGCGCAGCAGGCGGTGGAGCTGTGTGCAGATATTGACGATGAAGGACTTAACGAGGCGAAAGATGCCGTTGAACACTCCATCGAACAGATGGCGCGCGATTGCCGCGTGGTCATGATTGGCGCATCGGGCAGCGGTAAATCCGAGCTGCTGGCCGGCATGGTGGGCAGCCCGGTGCTGGCAAAGGTGGCACCGGTGCACCACTACCTGCGCTGGCGCTATCTGAACACCGGTGGAAATGCGGATTATTGCCGCTATCTGGCAGAACCCCGTATCGCCGGGTTGGAGCTGGTCAATACCCGCGGGTGTGAAGAGCCCGCTGTGGCAGAGGCGGTTGCCCCGCTCCTGCCCGGGGCAGATGCCGTGGTGGCGGTGGTGGATGCCCGCCATGTGCAAAGCTCACCCGTGTGGGAAATGCTGGCACCGCTGCCAGAGGAGGGTGGCCCGGCATGTCTGGTTGCGCTCACGCATACCGATGCGCTCGACGCGGAACATACCGTGACGCTGAGTGATAAAGTGCGCGCCTTGTGCCGCGAGCGCGTGGGCCGCGTGCTGCCCGTGTTCCAGCTCAACCCCACGAATGCAGCCCTGGCTGCGGATTTGGGGACCCGCGTCACAGAAGCCATGGAAGGCTCTTCCGGAGGTCTCCGCGCGGCCATTCGCGAGGTGATGCGCCGCGGCTCAGACCTTCTGTACAAACAGGGCAGTGTGCTCAAAGCCCGTGATGCCGTAGCCCGCACGGACAGTGGTTTCCTGCAGGGAATTGAACAGGAAATAGACAATTTCCAGACCCGCCAGATGCAGGGAGTGCGCAACTGCATGCTCAACTATGCAGGCGCTGCCCAGCGCAGCATGCCGCTGCTGTTGCAGCACTTGCGCCGCAGTCTGGGGTGGATTCTTTCTCCTGCGACCCTTATCCGCCTGGAGTCATACGGCGCTGCATCGGAAAACTTATATTACCGCCTGGTGCTGGATGACGTGGCACACCAGCAGGAAGAGCTGGATAAGCAGTTTGTTGTCTCCTGCGGCGGGCATTGGCGCAGTGTGCGCCCGCGTATGAAGCAGACGCTGCAGTGCGAAATCGGTGAGTTCCCGGCAGAACAGCTGGAGACCGAGCTCAGCCAGCTGCGCAGCCGCATGAAGAGCCCGGTTTACGAGCCGTTCCGCTATCTCAAAATCCGCAGTGCCTTTTCTTCTCTCTTTAAGCGCCAGGTGGACTGGATGCGCTTCTTTGTGGTGTGCCTGGGCATGTCACTCATTCTGGCCGGTGTGCTGGGGCTGCTTTCGCTGGACATGCTGGCCGCCGTGGCCTTGTGCATTGCGGCGTTTTTCTGGGTGCTTGGTTCATGTATCCACCTGGTTGTGGTGCGTAAGATATACGCCATCATCAAAACCTGCGCAGAGCCGCTCCATGAGCGGATGCTGGAGCAGATGGCTGTACTGGTGCAGGATATGATTGTTTCCCGCGTGGCGGCATACCGCCGCCTGTACACGGAGCCTCGCCAGAAAGTGGCTTCGTATGAGACTTCGCTCGCGCCGCTCCAGCAGCGCCAGAGCGAGATTTTCCGCCAGCTCCGCTCTGCTGCACCCCGTGTATAATCCGCCGCTATGCAATACGAGCTCTTTACACCGCATGGCGAAACGCCCCAGCCCCCGGTATCGGAAACGCAGCAGATGCCCCTGGCTGCCCGCATGCGCCCGGAATCACTGGCAGACGTGGCAGGGCAGAAACACTTGCTCGCCGAAGGTAAATTGCTGCGCCGTGCGATTGAAACCGACCGCTTCTCATCGCTTATCTTCTACGGCCCTCCTGGTGTAGGCAAGACAACCCTGGCCTATGTGATTGCCCGCTGCACCAGTGCGTTTTTTGTGATGCTCAACGGCGTGGAATCCAACGTGAGCGAAATTCGCGCCAAGATAGAGGAAGCCCGCAGCCGCATGGCGGTGCACGGGCAGAAAACCATCCTCTTTGTGGATGAGCTGCACCGCTTCAACAAAGCGCAGCAGGATGTGCTGCTGCCGCACCTGGAGCGCGGCACGGTGCGTTTCATCGGCGCAACGACGGAGAATCCGTACTTTGCCATCAATTCGGCCATGCTTTCCCGCTCCCAGATTTTTCCGCTGGAGCCGGTGCCGGATTCGGAGATAGTGGCGCTGCTGCGCCGTGCTGCGGCAGATGAAGAACGCGGCCTGGGCAAATTGCCGCTGCAGCTGGATGCCGAGGCGCTGGAGCATATTGCCCTCAAGGCCGATGGCGATGCCCGCAAAGCGCTGACCGCGCTGGAGGTGGCGGCTCTCTCCACCGCCCCGGGGGCAGATGGCGTGGTGCATGTGACCCTGCCTGTGGCAGAGGAATCCATCCAGAAAAAGGCGGTGAAGTATGACCGCGCCGGCGATGGCCATTATGATACGATTTCTGCCTTTATCAAATCCATGCGCGGCAGCGACCCGGATGCCGCCCTGTACTGGCTGGCGTTCATGCTGAATGCCGGGGAGGATATCCGCTTCATTGCCCGCCGCCTGGTCATCTGCGCCAGCGAGGATGTGGGACTGGCGGATTCCAACGCCCTGCGTGTGGCCATGGATGCGGCCCGCGCTGCTGAAATGCTGGGCATGCCCGAAGCCCGCATTCCGCTGGCGCATGCCACGGTGTACATCGCCACCGCTCCTAAGAGCAATTCCGCCTACGCGGGGGTGAACGCCGCCCTTCAGGACGTGAAGGAAGGCCGCACCCTCGCTGTGCCCGACCACCTGGCCACCCCCACGCGCAAGAAGCTGGCGAAGCTGCGCGGTGTGGCAGAGGAAGCTACGCAGTATAAATACGCGCATGATTTTGATGACAATTTTGTTCCCCAGGCCTATCTGCCGGAGGGGCGCGTCTATTACCACCCCACCACCAATGGCCTGGAGCTGCGCATCGCCGAGCGCATGGAATACCTGCGCCAGCGCCGCGAACAGGGGCATTGAGTTTCCCGTCCGTCCGAAGGTCGGATTTTGTTCCCTATGGTGCATAGCCTAAGATAATGGCGTCCATAGGGAAAACTCCTGCGTTCTCAGGTGAAAACGCGGCTGCGCCGCGAGTGAAAAGTGAAAACAGGCGTTGTCTGAGTGAAAACCCGCGCCGGTGCGCGGGTGAGATGATACAGGCGGGCTCGCAGAGCCCGCGGAACTTAATACATTCAAAATCAAGAATTAAAAATTCAAAATCCACTTCACGCTGCCCAGAACCGGGCAACTCCTTGCACCCCGCGCTGGTCCACATAGCGCGTGCGCAGCAGTGAAGCATCCCGGTGGCCTATTTCCACCTGAAGCACGGCAAAATTGCGGAAATGGCTCAGGTGGTAGCTCGCAAAGGTATGCCGCAGCGCATCCTGCGGCCATTTCCTGTCGCAGCCCCAGCCTGCTACGCGGCGTAGCTCACGCCAATGGTGCAGCCAGTTGCGCGGGCATATCGTTTCATTTTCTGCGCGTTTGTGTCTCCTCAGAATTCGCAGCAGAGGCCTGTGAATTGTCACCCGGCGCGCGCCACCCGTCTTGCTGTGGCGGGGCAGGATGTAAATCGCCCGCGCCTGCAAATCCACCTGCGCCCAGGTCAGCCTCGCCACCTCATGCGGGCGGATGCCGGCGTAGAGCATCATTCCCACCGCCGCCGCGCAGCTGCCATCCTGGTACTTTTCCGCTGTGGTGGTAATCTGCGCAATCTCCTGCGGCGTCAGAACCGGCACCGACTGCTCCACCACCCGCGGCGCTTCCACTTTGGAAACCGGGTTTGCATCGCACCAGCCCCGCTTCATGGCGGTGGAAAACACACCGCTGAGAATCAAGCGCGCTTTCTGCCGCTGCCGGGGCGTATCAAACGCGGTTTCAATGTATTCCGCACACTCCTGCGGCGTGATGCTGCGCACCTTCCGCCGCGCCAGTCCGGCGCAGCGCTTCATGAACCGCCGGGTGAAATACCGGAAGTCATAGAGCGTCCGGATGCGTCTGTCCTTCCGCGCTTCCAATGCTGCCTCCACCGCCTTTTCAAAACTCACCGTTCGTTCCTGCTGCCGTAGCGCCTTTGCGCCCGCCGCCAGGCAGCGCCTGGCGCGCCTGATGCTGCCTCTGTTGGCGGCTAAAGCTTCCTTTGCCAGTATGGCGGCTTCGAGTACAGGTACTCCCGTGGCGTTCAGAATCGCCAGCGCGGCTTGATTGTCGGTGTGCTGTGTCAGTGTCATGGTTTATTGCTTTCGGAATCCGTAAGATTATATTTGGTTAATGTCTGGGGCAGAAATAATAACAACTTTCTGTGCAAAAATACACAGTCTTGCGGAATGATGCACCGGGTATCACAATTTTCTCGAAAT
>JAFNWZ010000446.1 GCA_017379255.1 Akkermansia sp.
CCTTGCCTAGTCTATATGATTCCCCGGGAGCAGGAAGAGGAGATGATGCGTTACCTTTCCATCGACTACGGACAATATTACTACGATGCCCTGGGCGTGAAGTCCTACAACCAACTCCATTGCCAGATGCATCGTTTACAGGGCAAGAAGTCCCGACTCATTACATCCTCTCTCTACGAGAACTATGTGCTGCCGACTTTGCAGAAGAATGAGAGAACGGTGGACTTCGGTGCCGGGCGTTGTGCCTATGCCAACATGCTCATGAAACAAGGCTACAAGATGCTTGCCTATGAGCCCCATTTCCAGCAGAAAGGCACGCTCAATATCCGTGAGGTTGTGCGTATGATTAAGGTACTCCGCGAGGACATTCGCAAGCATGGACTCATGGATGTGGTGGTACTCGATAGCGTTCTCAATTCCGTAGTGAACAGCCAGTTTGAACACGCTGTATTGACTACCTGCAACGCTCTACTGAAACAGGATGGTCGAATCTACATCGGCACGCGCTCGCTGCCGTTCACGGAACGACTCAAGACATTCAAGACCTACAACAGCCACGGACGCGATATTCAGTTCCTTGATAAAGAGAACTTCGGGGCAACCTACCGCAGCGGAGTCTGGACGATGCAGCACTTCCATACCCACGACAGCCTCCGAAACCTCCTGCTGGAATACTTCGAGAACGTGGAAATCAAGGGACGGGAAAGTGAAGTCCAGCTATACGCCATCGCCAGTCATCCCCGGAAGCTGCCACGCGCCAAGGTGGAAGAAGCCATCAATGTGGAGTTCAACATGGAATACCCCGGCAACTACCATCACAATATGCACGGTGAGCTGGTGGCAGAAATTATGCAAAGTATTGAGCAAGAGCGTAGTTTCTTGTAAATTGAAGCCGATTTTATTTGCAAAATTTGCGAAATCGTGCTATACTGAACAACAAAACAGACGCCATGATTACGATTCGCACACTAAAGGTCAGCGCACCCTTTTCCTATCTCTGGTTGAAACACGTTACCGGGGTGAATCTGGCAGTCCATTGTGCACATTGCCTACTGGGGGAATACGATCCGCGCATCAAGGCAAACCTGATAGAAATAGGGAATATCACGTTACCGGATACTCCCTATCACTATCTTTGCGGAGTCAGCCGCCCCTATGTGTGGAGCCGCAACTTCCATCTGGCTTTCCGGGAAAAGGAGGGAAGTCTCTTAACCGTTCAGAGGAACGGCATCTACATCGAGATTGAGAATGCCGAAGAGGTAAAATTCAGCATGGCAGATGCCGACCCGAACGCCCCGCACTACCGGAGCAAGAACTATCGCACCTGCCGCAACTGGCAGTTTGCGTGTAAGATTTCCTTGCTGGATTTATGGAGTTAGCCCTTTTATGTGCTTCAGTAAATCTTCGGGGAAATGAATAGTTCTGTAAAAGCCACAATTTGTTACCAATTTATTCATTTGCTGGATGGCTTTTGATTGAATATTGCTGAATGTTATTTGTTTCTTTTGCGGCGATGCCATTATGCATTTATTGAACCATAATTCAGCATCTTTAGACTTGATGAATTCTGCTTCAATTGATAAAATTAGATTGATTAAAACGTTACTAAAACCGACAACTCCACGAAAGCTGGGAGTAATCGGCTTTCCCAAAGATATTGGGAGGATTTCAGGTATTTCTTTAACATGCAAATCTTGAGGTGATTTTATATTCGCCATGAACATGTTATATGAATCAAGTAATTTTTGGTCTGCTTTTTTAGAGTGGTGCATATAGCAATTACGCATTTCCTTAAAAACACGACAACAATAAAGCATGTTCTTTATTTTCGAGGTGCTGACTTTTTTACACTTTGAATAGGCGGGAAATATGCACTTTTTTAAAATAATTGAAGGTGCTGAGGTGTATCTGTTGATTTCATTTTGAAATTTCTCAGGGTATTGCAATTTTTTATTATCCATACCGTTAAACACTTCATCCCGCAATTCAGATAACCATCCCTCATATATCGAAAAAAGCCAACCTAGTAAAATCCAAGAAATTTCCTCTTTTTGAGATTCCCATGTTTTGTCAATTATGCTTGCTTTAAAATTGAGGATTTCTATATCGCTTCCTGAAGCAAAGCGCTGATTAAGCAATTCTTGAGTTGCATTCGGCGATTCGGCAAGGAAACCTTTCACATTACACCGCAAATTCCACAAGGCTGTGGTCATTGGCCATAACAAATCGAACATGTCTGTTATATTTTTTAGTGCATTCGTGGTTTGAGGAAAAAAAGCATTCATACATTTAATCAAGTTTCACTTAAAGTCTAACTCTATTTCATATGGAATCAAGCATTATTTTGAAAATCGCGAGAAACGGCGAAATATTTGCGGAGCTTGGGAAGGTGATAGATTTTGACATGCCCCCACAGGCATGTTCAAGTACATTCTCAATCGACTGACGGAACGCTCCACATGGCTGGGCGTCATCGCCCTTGCAACTGCATGCGGAGCCACTATTGAAGCGGCTATTGCCGAGCAGATCATCGCCGCTGGCATGGCGGTGGCTGGTCTGATTGGCGTAGTCACCAAGGATAAAACTGAAACCAAGAAGGAGGACTCTGACAATGGCTGATACTCTGGCACAGGTACAGAAAGACGTGCGCTTCTGGCAGCGTCTGCTGACCTTTGCCGGGTATAAGCCCGGTAAGGTGGACGGTGTGAATGGCCGCAAGACCAAAGCCGCCGCCCAGGAGTGGCAGAACGATGCCGAACGCATCAAGGCTGAAATCGGCAGCTTCGATGAGCGCTCCGAGCGTAATATCGCCACGCTTACGCCCGATACTCAGCGAGCCGCCCGCATCTGGCTCAAAGCAGCCAAGGCTGTAGCCGATGCCGAGGGCTACGATGTCCGCATCATCTGCGGTACTCGCACCTATGCCGAGCAGGATGCGCTCTATCGCAAGCGCCCGCGCGTGACCAAAGCACGCGGTGGCCAGAGCATGCACAACTTCGGCATTGCCTGGGATATCGGTATCTTCCGGGGCAAAGAATACATTGGCGACCATGCCCTATACGCCAAAGTAGGCAAGCTCTACAATCAGGTGCCGGGCATCACCTGGGGTGGTACGTGGAAATCCTTTGTGGATGAGCCGCACTACCAGCTCGAAAAGTACAGCAGCAGCTCCGCTGCCCGCAACGCTTTTGAGGTATGAGTGCTAAAGGACTGTCTACTCGCGGCTTCACCGAGGGGGAAGTGAAGCAGATACAGGCGACCGCCAAGAAGATGCTTCTGGAGGGCAAAACCCTCATGAGCTGGAACGATGGCAGTACGTCTGTGAGCAAACAGTTCGCTATGCCCGTGGCAGATGTGCTGGATGAATGTGCCTATGCGCTTCGATACTTCGAGAAACAGGCTCAGGATTCCGGCACATCTGACTACCCAGCTTCCCTCAGCCATGTTGCATGGCGTTTACCCCATTAACCCGATTTTGCTCGTATGAACTTTCTGCAACGCCTCGCTGCCCGCATCTTTTTCGGTTCGCATTCTGTCTTTGAATCAGCCAACCGTTCCCCACGGCGTGCGGAAGTCCCCGGAAGTGGCCCGCGCGACACCTCGCTCGACCTGACTCCCGGAGTCCGCTCAGAGTTGGTACGCCGGAGCCGCTATCTGGTGAAAAACTCCGGCTTCTTGCAGGAGATCGTGGGCAGCATGGCCATGTACTCCATCGGAGACGGCATCATGCCTCAACCCGCCAGTAAGGATGCCGCATGGAACAAACAAGCTCTCGACTACTTCAACCGCTGGGCGAGACATGCCGAAATCACCGGGCGATTCAACCTTGTTACCTGCCAATACCTCGCCTGTATGGCTCTGGAGACCGATGGAGAAATCTTCATCCTGAAAACCGAGGAAGACGGCGTGCCGAAGATTCAGCTCATCGAGACGCACCGTATCGGCAGCACCGAGGAAGACACCACCGAAAGCACCATCATTGATGGCATCCGCGTAAACGCCCTCGGCAAACCGCTTTCCTACCGCCTGTTGCTGGATGATGGCAACTACCGCGACCTCGCCGCTCGGGATGTCCTGCACCTCTTCACTCCCATGTCTATCTCCCAGATGAGGGGATATCCGACCATTCAGCATAGTATCAACCACATGCTGGATGTTGCCGAGTTGCTTGCTCTCGAAAAGCATGCCGTTAAGGATAACGCCGACATCTCGCGTGTTCTCAAAACTTCCCGAGCAGATGTAGACGACCGGGATTTTCAACTCAATGCCCCCGTTCAGCCCCAGGGAAGCGACCCCGGATTCTTGCAGACCATCCTTGGCGGTAAGCTGGTGAAGATTCAGCCGGACGAAGCTATCGAGAGCTTCCAGAGCAACCGCCCGAGCCCCACATTCCAAGGCTTCCTTGATTTTCTGCATAGGGATAGTGCGCTAGGGCTGTTGCCGTATGAGTTCGCCAGCGATTCATCCAAAATCGGTGGTGCCGGAGTAAGACTTACCGTGGCGAAAGCCGACCTCAGATTCAGTCGCAGACAATCCGTGCTTATAGACCGTATGCTTCGCCCGATTTGGCATTTCGTCATTGGGCATGCCATCACGGCGGGCAAACTGCCACCCGCAGAAGACTGGACTGAGGTCGATTTCGTCACTCCCCGCCGAGTCACGGTGGATGCCGGGCGCGAAGCCCAGCAGAATCGTGGGGACGTAAAGGCGGGGCTGAAAACCTTGACCGACCATTTTGCTGAACTGGGATGCGACATCCACCACGAACTGGAAACCCGCGCCCGAGAGATGGCTCTCGTGAAAGAGATTGCCGCCAAGTACGGAGTTAGCCCGCAAGACCTGTATCAATCCTTTACCCAGACCACACCATGATTACCTCACCCATGCAACCCTGGCTGATAACGCTGGAAGCCTACCGAGAACTCTGCACCGTGAACTTTCAATCCCCGGCGCAAAGCAATGCTGTTGACGAAAAGGCTCAACCTTACGAACTGAAGGAGGGACTGGCTACCGTTCGCATACATGGAACGATGCTTCGCCAGGTATCGCCCCGTCAGAAAGCCATTGCTGCAATCTGTGGAGTACGCCTGTGCAGCATGGAGGAAACCGCCTCAGCGTTGCTGCAAGTCGCAGCAGATCCGGCGGTACACACCATCTTGCTTGATATCGACTCGCCCGGTGGTACAGTCAACGGAACGCCCGAGCTGGCTCAAGTGGTGCGTACCATAGCCAAGGACAAGCATGTTTACGCCTTTACTGCCGGACAATGTTGCTCTGCTGCTTACTGGGTCGCCAGCCAAGCGGATGTTATCTACGCAGCTCCATCTGCCACGGTGGGCTCAATCGGTGTCATTCTGCCGATAGTGGATACCTCCGCTCTCTATGACCGCTGCGGCTTGAAGATGGAAGTGTTCTCCGCTGGCAAATACAAGAGCACCGGAATGGATGGCACCAGCCTGACAGAAGAACAACGCGACCGCCTCACTCAGCAGGTCAATGCCACATGGTCGAGATTCAAACAAGCCGTAACCCGCCGCCGCTCCATCAGCGAAGCCGACATGGAGGGGCAGAGCTTCTATGGCCTCGATTGCTTGTTTAATCACCTAGTAGATGGAATATCACCATCAGTTTCCTCTTTGAAATCAAAAATTCTCGTTAGACATGGTTAAAGTAATTCTACACTCATATCGTTATAGTCTGTAGATCTTGGCTTAATCCTTCCAATAATAGGTCGCTTTTCTTCTCCCCATTTATCTTGTACTTTTGATAGTATCTTCTGAATATCTTCACGTTTTGCCCGGGGACCAAAATAGATAGCATAAAGCGCTTCTTTTTTGAAAGGAACCAAAAATGAATCACACGTTTCCATTTTTTTTGCTTTTAATAGGTTTACGTCTTCCGAAGACAATATAAATCGCCATTCTTTTTCATATTCCCATGGCACATGTTTTACGGTGAACGCTTGTTCGATTTCTGATGAAAAACATACTGGGGGTGAAAATTGATACTTTATAGGAATTAAGCTCGATTGAAAATCCTCTTCTAATTTTTCACAATCAAACACAAACATCACACCCTTACCATTATCCCCATACAGAGATAGTGCCATATTATTCCAAGGGCCTTCCGCAAAACACGCAATAAAAATATCGTCAACTAATGCAGCTTCAGGCGCAATGTATTCATTCGATGGATCTAAGATATATGAAGCACCTTCTTGGATATCGTTAAACTCATGTGGTGGAGTAAACTTGAGAGTCATACCTTCTAACGTTTTTAAGGCTCCGTCCATATTCACAACCTTTCTTAATCTTTTAGGTTTATTCCTTTCAATAGCAGAAATATACGTGTCGTAAATTTCTTTTGCCTTGCCTGTTTGCCACGCTGAACTACCTCCAGGCAATCCGTCATTCACAAGAGCCAGATGTTTAACAATAGGGATGTATATTGCTTCAGGTAATTCTATCCAAGTATCAGATGGTGTGTCTCGATCAAGAACACCTATCGGCTCATCAAGTGTGTCTGTGGATAAATATACACGCTGTTGCTCATTAACTACCATAGTTACAATATCAACAGCTCCGCCTTTGACTAAAATCCCATTCTCAAAAAACATGCCTCCATTGTACGCCGTTTATGGATTAGTTCAAGTTGTTTTTGACACCACCCCCTCAGTTATGGAAACACTCGATGAACAACTCGATGCAGCCAACGCGCGTCTGACCGAGCAGAGCGAGAAACTCGCAGCGTTGGAAAAGGAAATCGCCACCTTACAGGCAACCAACGAAGAGCTGTCGGACAACCTGACGCACACGAAGGAGCAGCTTGCAAGTGTGGAGGGGGCATATCGCAAATCCCTCGAAGAAGTGCAGCAGCTCAAGACAGAAGCAAAGAGTGCCGAAGAGCGGGCTGCGGAGTATTACGGCAAGCCCGCCGCTGCTCAGCCTGTCACCGCCAAGGGTGACCCGGATGTGCGCCCGGTAAGCGAACGCTTTGCTGCCATCAAAGACCCGGCAGCACAGACCGCTTTTCTGCGCTCCCTGAGCGATGCCGAACGAGCCGAACTTTACAATAACCTCTAACCCAGAACTCACCATTATGGCTAATACACTCACAGACCTTAAGGACGTACGCATCGCACAGGCGGCTCTCATGCCGTGGATGACCGAGCTGATGCCGCTCTCCATCTTCTCCACCAACTTCGGACCGGCCTCTGCCGACAAGGGCGATACGGTCAAAGTTCCGGTGGTAGGCGCACCGTCTCCGTCCTCCGACTTCGATGGCAACTATGTGAAGAACATTGACAGCGAGGCCAGCACCATTCCGGTGGTGCTCAACAAGCACAAGTTCAAGACCGTTCACATGACCGCCAAGGAAGCCGCCACTACGGCAGTCCCCCTGTTGGAAAAGCTCGTGTCTACCGCTGCCCAGCAGCTTGCCATTGACGTACTCACGGACATTTTCAGCGCCATCAAGAAGAATCAGTTTGCAACAGCTACCGATGTAGCCTCTGCGGAGGATTTTTCCTATAAGACCGTGCTGAAAATCCGTGAAGCCTGCAACAAGGCGAAGATGCCGAAAGCCGGGCGTTCTCTGGTGCTCAACACCAGCCTGAACACCGCCTTGCTGGCAGACGATATCGTGTCTCGCAGCTTCATCACCAATCTGGCACAGCCGGGCGTGGTAGAAGCCCGTATCAACCGACTGGCCGGGCTCAACGTGTACGAGACGGACTGCGTGCCGGACAACGGCGAAAACCTCGCCGGGTTCGTCACCCATCCCTCGGCTATGGCCATAGCCATGCGTTACCTCCAGCCCATCGCCAACTACGATGAAGCCGGAGCCGTGACTGACCCTGTCACCGGGCTGACCTTTGGCTACTTGCGCTATACGGATACGACCTCCAACAAGGTGTATATCACGCTGGAATGCCTGTACGGCTATCAGGTCATCCGACCTGCAGCTTTGCAGCGCATCACCGTAACCCCTGCTACCTGACCATGAGTCTTGCCGATGAAATGAGCGCCGATTTCCTGAGCATTCATCAGGATTTACCTGATTACATCAGCATCGGCAGGAAACGAATACCGGCATTGGTCAACGAGGGCTCGCTGGCAGCGGAGCTGGAGCTGGGAGGCTTTTCTCCCACCCGCTCCCTGTCGGTGAGAGTCCGGCGAAGCGACCTGTCGTCCACCCCGGCGGTGGGCGACTTGCTCTATTACGAGGGCGTAAGCTTTCTCATTGAGAGTATGAGCGTGAAGAAATCAACCCCATTCATCTCTCTGTAATGTCTGCAACAGTAACCATCAATTCTGCATCTCTCGACCGCAAACTCGCCAAGTTCGCTATCCTGGGACAGAAGTCGCTGGAAGATGCGCTCATTGAGGGAGCAAAACGTTTCACGACTCAGGCGGTTCGCAACACCATGCCCATGATTCTGACAAAGAATCCCTCTACTGCCAAGAGCGAGTGGACGAATCGAGTCACGCATTACTTTGAAACGCATCGTATCACCCGCAAAGGTTATCGCAAGGATGCAGCCTTGCGGCGATTGCTTGCCAAGAAAAAGAAGAGCCTGGGGCGCGAGGCTTCCGGCTGGAATGCAGCCGCCGCCAAGCTCAAAGCTACACGCATCCCTGCCTGGGTGAAACGACATGGCATCGCAGAAGGTACTTGCCGGATCACGCGCAAGCGCAACCGCATCACCATTATTATCACTAACTCCGTGCCGTACAATGAAGCCATGACCATGCGCCGGGCTGCATTCGTGCTAGATAAGGTGGAACGTGGATTTGACGGAAACCTGCGGGCATTGAAACGAAAGCTCATCAAATCCATCCGATGAACACACACTCCATCACCGAGACGACACGCCGCTTCCTGATAGAAGTCAAGCCGGGCTTAACCATTCATACCCCCATCAGCAATGGCGAGCTTAACACGCCCTACGTCCTGCTGAGCTGCGTAGCTGATGACGAATTGATACCCGGTAACAATACATGGGAATGCTCGTTGACCCTCGCTCTGCATAGTGCCGCTTTGGAAGAAGAGGAAACATCCATGCGAGAGCAATTCTCCACGCTCTGCGTTCTACTGGACAAAAAGAGCACCCGCGAGTCAATCAACGGCATGGCGGCTGATTTCATTCTGTACAGCCTGAGTCTGCAGAGCATCGAAGAACCACAAACGATGGATAACGATTTTATCCAGACCGCCACCTTCCGGGTGGTGGTGCAATTTTGACACCGGGACAATATATTATGGCTACAATTATCGGAACAGTCGGCGTATTCGGGTTCGATGAAGACCAGCAGGGCATCCTGTTGGAATCGCAGGACATCGACTACAAGCCGGACAGCAAAGTACAGCGTGACTATCGCGGGAAAAAGGTCGGCATCATCTTCTATGATGACCAGACCGATGTCTCCATGAAAGGTTACATCCCCCGCGACAACCCCACGGACATCAAGGTTGCCCAGACACTCGTGTTGGCGAATGCCGCACCTGACCATGGGCTGTCTACCGTTGCCTCCGGGACAAATGTCGTGACCGGGATTAAAATCGGGCTCAAAAATGAAGACCTCGCATCCTTTGAGGTATCTTCCACCATTTACGATTTCTGATGCAGAAGAAACCCTCAACAGATGCGCTGAACTTCATCCGCTCCCGCGATGGAGAACTCGAATCCCTGATGCTGGCAGCATGCCTGACAGCCTTGGGGATTCCTTTTTCCGAACGCCCGGCTTTTTCTGTTTCCGGGGATGCCGAGCCCGTGGTGAACTGGCTCTTTGATGAATCTTCTCTCGATGGCAAGTTCAAAGCCAGCGAGATGATTGCCCGGTGGCAGGATAAAGGCTGGATTACTCGCACAGACAACGACCATCCGCTTGCCTATATGGCAGCCGCCATGCGTAACCTTTGCACACTCATCAACCACCACATTGGCCATGCTCCCAAGGTGGAGCTGGTGAAGCGCGGCAACAAGACTCTTGTCATTCCCGAAGGAACTCCCGAGTCCCAGCTGGGGATTCTGATTAACAAGTTCACAAGGGGGTAGAAATAGAGAACCTCCCGGGCGCAATCCGAGAGGTTCTACAGAAAAGCAATCCACGCCTACATGGATTTCATGACCATAGAATGACATTGAACTACTCCAATGTCAAGATTTTTTAGCAAAAAGCCTTCTTTTTAAGTGAAAAGTGACGTGCAGACAGGATTGCGCTTCCTGCTGCACGGAGCTCCTTTACAGGCTCATAATGAACAGGACAATCTGCACTATGATAACCAGAAGCTCAATCCACTTTAATGTAGGCATTTGTGGTTGCTATTCTGCCAGCCGAGTTCAACTGCTGTTCCGTACCCTTGCGGACACGTTACCCCAGAGGAAAGGGCTGCTAACTCTCCGCTGAAGGTGAACGAGCCACCCACCAGACGAGTGGTGGCGGAAAAGCGGAGTCTAGCATATAGCCGTCATCCGTTCAAGTCTGAACGGCTTATACTTTTGACATCCAACTTTTTGCTATTGACCCGTTTTCCGTTATGAGTTGCGATTTTATAACCCGCTGAAATCCAGGCACAAAAAAATGGAGCGGTCGTTACCATTTTTTCTTGGTTACGACCGCTCCCATAATAGCAGGGAGGTGATTTGAACACCCGACCAAAGGCTTATGAGTCCTCTGCTCTACCACTGAGCTACCCTGCCATTGGAACCACCGGAGTGGTTGGTGAGCGGAGTATACACCCAGACGTGAGCTTTGGCAAGCCTAAAATTGCGCTTTTTTTATTTTTTCCGGTTGCGGAGCTGCTGCATGCGCTTCAGGACCGTCTCCGGGTCTGCAAATGTAGCCTCGAATTTCTGCTTTTCGGCAGGGGTGACAGAGGAGTCCAGAGCCATCGCCTCGCGACCAACAGCGGCGGCGGCATTCACATCTTCCACGCTCTCGGCAGACATGAGCAGAATCTGGAACTTGACCTGCATCATGCCCGGCTTATTCTCCGGGTAGGCAGTCTCCAGGGCCTTATCAATCTTCGCTATGGCATCAGCCTTGAAGGCGACAGCAGCCAGGGTACGCTGGAACTCAGCGCGCTGGTCCTCCACCGCCTGCTGGTGGCGCAGCCCGGAAGTATCCTGCGGGTCAAGAGCCACGATGCGGGCCTTCAGCCCGGCAGCGCCGGAGCGCATCTCGGCAGGAATCGCCTTGTATGCCTGCACCAGGGTAGCCAGTTGTTCAGCCCCCTGTTGCGAATCTGCCTTCCTGAGCAGCGCAGCCACCTCCAGCGCGGCATCCAGCGGCGCCGCAGCCTCAGCAACACTCGGCGTGTATCCATTGAAACCACCCACTACATCGCCCTGGGGGGTCAGCACCAGGATAGTGGGGAAACCATCCACGCCATACTGGTCGCAAAGTTTCTCATTGCGGGCGCGCAGTTCCTTATCAAACTTGGGATTGCGCGGAACATCCACTTCCATGAAAACAAACTTATCCTTGGCATACTGCTCAAATGCCGGGGTATCCAGCACCTGCTTGCGCAGGCGAATGCACCAGCCGCACCAGTCCGACCCGGTAAAATCCACCAGCACAGCCTTATTCTCTGCAGCAGCCTTGGCCTTGGCTGCTTCCAGATCCGTCATCCATTCGGCTGCCCAGGCCGGGGCCAGAGCCACCAGCGCCATTGCAGCACATAAAGTTCTCTTGAACATGAGCGTATGATAACACAGCCGCCCCCGCCACCGCAAGCCCATTTTCCGACCGTAAACATGGACATTCAAATTCGCGCGCATACGCAGGCCATGGAACACTTCTAAGGAAAACAAACTAAAAATCCGGAGCAAACCAGCACTTACAGCGCAGCTCAAACTTCATATCCGTTTGAAATCCGGGCTATCTGGTAATTTTTTTACAAAATTCGTGGTAAATTAGTCTTGCATTTTGGGCCGAGCTGTGGCATATATCTGCAAGTTTACACTGACCATGCCTAAAGACACATCTATCAAGAAGATTCTCGTCATTGGCTCGGGCCCCATTGTTATCGGTCAGGGGTGTGAGTTTGACTACTCCGGCACTCAAGCCTGTAAGGCTCTGAAGCAGGAAGGATATGAGGTGGTGTTGGTTAACTCCAACCCGGCCACTATCATGACCGACCCGGAGACCGCCCCCCGCACATACGTGGAACCGATTACGCCCGAATATGTAGAAAAAATCATTGCCCGCGAGCGCCCGGATGCCATGCTGCCCACCCTGGGCGGCCAGACGGCGCTGAACTGCGCCATGGCACTGCACAAGAACGGTACGCTGGAGAAATACGGCGTGCGCATGATTGGTGCTGATGCCGAAGCCATCGACCGCGGCGAAGACCGCCAGAGCTTCAAGGATGCGATGATGCGCATCGGCCTTGACCTGCCTGCCAGCGGCGTGGCCCACAACATGACCGAAGCCTGGGATATTGCCAAGAATGTGGTGGGCAACTACCCGATGATTATCCGCCCCGCCTTCACGCTGGGTGGCACAGGTGGCGGCGTGGCCTACAACAAGACCGAGTTCGAGGAGATTGTGGCCCGCGGTCTGGACCTTTCCCCGGTTCACGAAGTTCTCATCGAAGAAAGCCTGCTGGGCTGGAAGGAAATCGAAATGGAAGTGATGCGCGACTGCGCCGACAACTGCATCGCCATCTGTTCCATTGAGAACCTGGACCCCATGGGCATCCACACCGGCGACTCCATCACTGTGGCCCCGGCCATGACACTGACCGCCCGCGAATACGCCATTGTGCGCGAAGCCTCTTTCGCCATCATCCGCGAAATCGGCGTGAAGAGCGGCGGCAGTAACATCCAGTTTGCCATGTGCCCGCGCACCGGCCGCCTCGTGGTCATCGAGATGAACCCGCGCGTGAGCCGCTCCTCTGCCCTGGCCTCCAAGGCCACCGGCTTCCCCATCGCCAAGTTTGCCGCCAAGCTGGCCATCGGCTACACGCTGGATGAGCTGCGCAACGACATCACCAAGGTGACTCCCGCCTCCTTTGAACCCACCATCGACTACGTGGTGGTGAAGGTACCGCGCTTCACCTTCGAGAAGTTCAAGAAGGCAGATGAGCGCCTGACCACCGCCATGAAGAGCGTGGGCGAGGTGATGAGCATCGGCCGCACCTTCAAGGAATCCCTGCAGAAGGCCCTGCGTTCTCTGGAAACCGGCCGCTGGGGTTTCGGCTTCGACCTGAAGGATCCGAAGAACCCGACCCGCGATGAAATTGCCGCCAAGCTGGCCGTGCCGAATGCTGACCGCATCTTCTGGATTCAGACGGCTTATGTGAACGGCTGGACGCTGGAGGAAATCCAGGATCTCACCGACATCGACCCCTGGTTCCTGGACCAGCTCAAGCAGCTGGCTGAAGCCGGCATGAAGCTCAAGGAGCTCGACCTGCTGGAAGCCAAGAAGATGGGCTTCTCCGACCGCCAGATTGCTCTGGCCCGCGGTTGCTCCGAGGACGAAGTGCGCGCTGCCCGCAAGGCCCAGGGTGTGGTGCCCTGCTACCGTCTGGTAGACAGCTGCTCCGCTGAGTTCGAGGCCATTACGCCCTACTTCTATTCCTCCTACGGTGAAGAGAACGAAGCCCGCAAGACCGACAAGAAGAAAATCATGATTCTGGGCGGTGGTCCGAACCGCATCGGCCAGGGTATCGAGTTCGACTACTGCTGCTCGCACGCTTCCTTTGCCCTCAAGGAACTGGGTTACGAGACCATCATGGTCAACTCCAACCCGGAAACCGTCTCCACCGACTTCGACACCTCCGACAAGCTCTACTTCGAGCCGCTGACCCTGGAAGATGTGCTCAACATCTGCGACCAGGAGAAGCCCGATGGCGTCATCGTCCAGTTCGGCGGCCAGACCCCGCTGAACCTGGCTGCCGCCCTGCAGGAACGCGGTGTGCCCATCATCGGCACCAGCCCCCGCAGCATCGAGCTGGCAGAAGACCGCAAGTACTTCTCTGCCCTGCTGGACGAAATCGGCCTGAAGCAGGCCGAGGCCGGCACCGCCACCAATGAGGATGAGGCTGTGGCCGTGGCCAGCCGCATCGGCTACCCGGTGCTGGTGCGCCCCTCCTTCGTGCTGGGTGGCCGCGCCATGATGATTGTGTACGATGAGCAGGAACTGCGCACCTACATGCGAGAGGCTGTGGATGCCTCCCCCGAGCGCCCGGTGCTGGTAGACCGCTTCCTGGAACACGCCATGGAGATTGACGTGGACGTGATTGCCGACGGCGAAATCAGCGTGGTGGGTGCCATCATGCAGCACGTGGAACCCGCCGGTATCCACTCCGGTGACTCTGCCTGCATGATTCCGCCGAACCGCGTTTCCGTGGGCATGCACAAGGAAATGATGCGCGCCGCCAAGGAACTGGCCGCCAAGCTCAACGTGAAGGGTCTCATGAACTGCCAGTTTGCCGTGAAGGACGAGCAGCTGTACGTGATTGAGGTGAACCCCCGCGCTTCCCGTACCGTTCCCTTCGTGTCCAAGTCCATCGGCGTGCCGCTGGCCAAGCTGGCTGCCAAGGTGATGAGCGGCTGCAAGCTCAAGGACCTGGGCTTCACCAAGGAAGTGGTGCCGCCCTACTACACCGTGAAGGAAGCCGTGTTCCCCTGGAACCGCTTCCCGGGCATCGACGTGGTGCTGGGGCCGGAAATGCACTCCACCGGTGAGGTGATGGGCATTGACTCTGACCCCGAAGTAGCCTACCTGAAGAGCCAGGTGAGCGCTTTCAACGCCCTGCCCAAGGAAGGTCTGGTCTTCATCTCCGTGAGCGACCGCGACAAGCACCTCGTGACCGATATTGCCCGCATGCTGGAAAAGGCAGGCTTCGATATCTGCGCCACCAAGGGCACCATGATTCACCTGCTGCAGAACGGCATTGAATGCGAACGCGCCTACAAGGTGCACGAGCGCCGCCGCCCGGACATCGTGGACCGCATCAAGAACGGTGATATCGTGTTCGTCATCAACACCCCCGGCTCTCACGATGCCCGCGAGGACGAAGTTTCCATCCGCGCCGCCGCAGTGAGCAGCAATATCTCCTACACCACGGACCTCTCCAGCGCCCGCGCATGCGCCGCCGCCATGCTGCACGCCAAGAACAAGGAGACCACCGTGCGCACCCTGCAGGAGTACCACGCCGAGGCTGCTGCCGAGTATCAGAACTGATAAAAAATCCGAAACAAAGCTTCAGCGCCCCTTTCCCTCAACCGGAAAGGGGCGTTTTGTCTGGCCGTTTTTCCAGAACCCACCGCATCTGCATACTTGACATACCGCCTGCCAAACAGTATGATACGCAACAACAAACCAACACATAGAAAGCACACACACCATGGGACTTCTTCAGAATCTTGCCGCTGTCGCCATCCGCAATAAGGTAATGTCCAACCTGCGCGCCAACTGCCCGGAGGGCATCAAGACCGAACTCGAAACCCTGCTGGGGAACAAGGAGGCCGTAGCCGTCATCCAGAAGTTTGTGACCGATGCCATGAAAGGCGGCGGCAAAATCCAGGCGGAGGCTGTGACCACGCTGCCCTTCCCGGCAGAAATTCAGGAGCTGCTGGCCGCCACCCCCAAACTGGTGACCTACCTGGTGCTGGCTGCCCGCATGGCTGGCAAGAAATAAACGCACGCCCCCGCCGCCATGAACACCTCTTCTCATCCCCTGCCGTTTGAACTGAAAGCCGGGGAAGAACTGCTCTGGAGCGTAGACAAGCAACCGCATTTGAGCACCCACATGGGGCTCATGTGGGGTGCAGGCGTCCTGCTGCTGGTGCTGGCTGGCGTCTGCGCCGCCATGGATATTGCCGGCAATGCCGATGGGCTGCTGTACCTGGCAGCGCTGCTGGTGGTGCTGGCCATCCTCGCAGCGGGCACAGCCGTGCATGAACGCAGCAGCGACCGCCGCATTGCCTATGCGCTGAGCAACCGCCGGGCCTTCATCATCGAACGCCCGGCCAAGCCAGATGGCAAGCCGGTGGTTTTCTCCTTTGCCGTGCGCCCGCAGATGATATTCAAGTACCTGCGCCGTAGCAACGGGCACATGGATTACTACCTGGGCGAAGAAAAGCAGCACAAGGCTACCCACCGCCGCGGCTTCATCAACCTGGCGCCGGAGCAAGATCCCGCCTGCTTCTTCGAGCAGCTGGGCATCACCCTGCCCGCCAAGGGAGAGAAGCGCAAACCCACCGTCTACGAACGCCCGGAAGCACTGCGCAAGGGGGAAATGTGGGGCAAGTGCTTTGCTCTGCTGATATTTGCAGCAGGCTTATTCCTCTGTTTCGATGATATTTACCTGTACCTGGCAGGCCAGGAGACCACCGCAACCATCGTGGGCTATGAGGAAGGCACAGAGAAACGCGGCCGCCGTAGCCGCCGGGAGGTGACCGTGTTCTACCCGGTGGTGCATTTCTCCACCAGCGAGGGGGAAACCGGCCTGGCAGTGAGCCGCCATGGCTACGACAAAGCGCCCGCACATGCCCCCGGCACGCAGATTCCCGTGCTCTACGATACCGCCGCGCCGGAAAATGTCACCATCAAGGACGATTCCATCCTCATGACGCCGGGCATCATGGCCTTTGGTTTCCTGTGGGTTGGCTGGTCGCTGTGGAAGCAGTGGCGCGCCCGCCGGAACCTCACCAGGCAGCCATACGTTCTGGTGGATGTGGGCGCCGCGTGATACCAGGCCCGTCTTCCCTCGCCGCGCTGCCTCTGGCAAGCGCGGCGAACTTGTCTCTATCCATTGAGAATTCAGCGTTAAAATTCTAAAATTTGCATTGACAATGAAGGGGATTGGGGGTATTCTCAGCGTCCCCGCTGATGCTGCAATACCAACAACGGAGGGCTGGGGGCTAAGCGCAGCACCTTCCAAAACCCGTGCATCCTGCCGCAAGGTTGCACACAACATATACAAAATACAATGATTAACGAACTCGTTACGAAGATGGTGGAAGCCGGTGTTCACTTTGGTCACCAGACCCGCAAGTGGCATCCGAACATGAAGAAGTACATTCTCACCCAGAAGAATGGCATCCACATCATCAACCTGGAAGAGACCGAGAAGTGCCTCGACAAGGCCAGCTCCTTCGTGGGTGAACTCGCCGCCAAGAACAAGAAGATTCTGTTCGTGGGTTGCAAGCGCCAGGCTCAGGAAGCCGTGAAGGAAGCCGCTGAGGCTACCGGCCAGTACTACGTGAACTTCCGCTGGCTTGGCGGTATGCTCACCAACATGGCCACCATCAAGAAGAGCATCGCTCGTCTTGACTACCTCGAGAACCTCGACAAGCAGCCCGAGTACAAGAGCATGTCCAAGAAGGAGCTCGCCGCTCTGGCCCGTGAGCGCGAGAAGCTGCAGCGCAACCTGCAGGGTATCCGCAACATGGGTGGCGCTCCCGACGTGATGATTGCCATCGGCGCTGACCACGAAGACATCGCTATCCGCGAGGCCCACATCCTGGGCATTCCCGTGATCGTGCTGACCGACACGAACGCCGACCCCGAGACCGTGGATTTCCCCATCCCCGGCAACGACGACGCCGTGCGCTCCATCCGTCTGATCCTCTCCGTGCTCGTAGAGGCTATCAACAAGAACAAGCCCGCCTAAATCCTAACCCCTTTATTCCAAGACAATGGCTGATATCACACCCGCAATGGTGAAAGAGCTGCGCGTCAAGACCGACGCCGGCATGATGGACTGCAAGAAGGCCCTCATGGAGTGCGACGGCAACATGGACGAAGCCGTGAAGTACCTCCGCGAGAAGGGCATTGCCAAGGCCGCCAAGAAGGCCGACCGCGAAGCCAAGGAAGGTATCGTGACCACCGTGGTTGAAGGCAAGGATGGCATCATCCTCGAAATCAACTGCGAGACTGACTTCTGCTCCAAGGGCGAGAAGTTCCAGTCCCTGGTGGCCAAGGTTGCCGCCACGCTGAAGGCCTCCACCGCCGCTACGCTGGCTGAGGCTCTGGAAGTGGCCATGGAAGGCACCACCGTGGAGAAGTACATTGCTGAGCAGTGCGCCGCCATCGGTGAGAACATGAAGCTGCGCAAGTTCGGCCGCTACACGCTGGCCGGCGAGGGCACCGTGACCTCCTACATCCACATGGGTGGCAAGGTGGGCGTGCTCCTGCAGGTGGAAACCGGCAAGGCTGAGACCGCCGCTGCCGAGGCTTTCGCCACCCTTTGCAAGGACATCACCCTGCACATCGCCGCCTGCGCTCCCAAGAGCGTGGACTCCTCCTCCCTGGACCCCGCCTTCGTGGCCGAGGAACAGGAAATCGCCAAGGCCCAGCTCATCGCTGAAGGCAAGCCCGAGCACCTGCTGGAGAAGATTCTTCCCGGCAAGCTCAAGGCTCTCTACAAGCAGAGCTGCCTCATGAGCCAGGAATTCGTGAAGGACCCCTCCATGTCCGTTGAGGCCCTCGTGGCCGCCACTGGCAAAGCTCTGGGCGACACCATCACCGTGAAGGCTTTCGAGCGCTTCCAGCTCGGCGCCTAAGTCCTGGTTTTCACAACTCAAGGAAAAATCCCCGTTCCGCAAGGAATGGGGATTTTTCTTCGTCCGACCAGCGGGAGGATATCGTCTCCCCCTAAGGGGAGATATCGTCCCCGTCAGGGGATATCGTCCGGAAAGCCGGATATCGTTTCCTTGTTAGCAAAAGCCAGATTTTTCCCGATGATTGGGAAATAAATAATCATGGCTGCAAATGGTTAACGATATCCTGCCGTTCCGGCAGGACGATATCTGCTTCGCAGACGATATCGCGGCTACGCCGCGACGATATCCTCACTGCGTTCGGACTTACGGGTAACGCCGCCACTTGCCATCGCCCACGGAGATGACTTCCACGGTCACCGTATCAAGCCCGCGCTCATAAAAGCCAAGCTCCTTGGCCACCTTGGTACCCACATCAATGAGGCGGCCGCGAATGTATGGCCCGCGGTCTGCCACGCGGACGATACAGCTCTTCCCGGTGCGGTGGCAGGTGACGCGCACCGTGCAGGGCAGCGGCAGCGTGCGGTGCGCGGCATAGCGCTTGTGGCGGTATAGTTTCTGTCCAATGGCGCCGATATCGCCATCGGCCTCATAATGGGAGGCAATGCCCGTGGCCTTGTAGTGCAGCGCGCTCTCCACGCTCATGGGCACAAAGCGCGTCCCCTTCACCGTATACGGGGCCTTCTTATACCCCTTGTACTCCGGCCAGCCCGGGTGCAGCACCTGCTGGCAACCCACCAGCAGCAGCATGCCTACTGCCGCCAAACAAGATAAAAAACGTACCATGCTGCCAATCTAGCACAAATTCCCTGCCCCCGCCAGTCATTTCTGCATCCTACCCCGCATGGGGCTGGCTTTCAGCTGGCAGCAGTGGGAATTCTCAGCGGAAGATGATTTCGTTCAGCCGCGCTCCGGCCTCCTTTTTAACGGAAATTTCGATGGTGCGGGTTCCCTTGGGCAGGGAGTGGTAAAGCACGCCGCCGGAGCGTCTTTCCGATTTTCCGGGGGAGATATCGGCCTCCGCCGTTCCCACGAGAATCACCTGCCTTGTCGAGGTGGAAGGAACCCCCAGATTAAAGCGGAGGGCGCTGTGGCTGCAATCCACGGAGGTGGACAGGTCGGCATCCGTCAGCCAGCGGGCATCCAGCCATTCACCCGGAGGCGGCAGCAGCAGCTTGAAATCCTTTATCTTCACCTGCTGGGGCGTGCGGGAGGTGTTGGTGAGCACCAGCTTACGCACACCACCCTTCAGCGCAGCGCCGCCGAGGTGCAGGGCCGTGCCGCGCTGCTCTGCCTTTGGCTGGCTCTTCCGGCCATTGGTGGACTGCAGCTCCACGCGGCCCCAGGTACCGATGCTCTCGTTTTCCAGGTCAACAATGGCTTCCTGCGCCGGCGCACCGGCGGGGATACTCAGTTCAATGCTGGCACCACCGGGCAGGTTGTGAAACTCCATGATGCGGTTGATGCTGATTTCTCCCTCCGTGTCATTCACGGTAAGCTTCACCCCGCGGATACCCCAGGCTGCGGAGGGAATGACGGATGATGCCTTGCCAGTCTTGACTTTGGCCATGTCCTTGTAGAGCGCCTGGTTCTGGCGGCGGAGCGCCGCTTCAATCAATGGCATGATGTGTTCAGTACCCACCGTTACGCCCTGAACCGTAGTCACGCCGCTGCCATCCCACTGCGGGCGCGTCGTCTTCTTCATCTCAGCCAGGGTATTGGTGGCTTTCAGGAAGGCCAGCAGGGGCTTTTTCTCCTTGGCAGAGCAGGAACCCAGCAGGCGGTCGCCGGCATCCCCCAGCATCTCGAATTGCCAGAACCAGGGCTGAATTTCCTTTGCCAGCGCCCCGGCAGAGCCCCCGGCCTTGCGCAGTTTCTTACCAGCCTTGCGGATATCCTTGAACACCTTGCGCATGGCCTGCAGGGCGTCTTCCGAGGGAGTGCCGTTCTCCATCTGCTGGCGCAGGGCCTTGAGCTGCGGCGCCAGAGTGGCAGATTCCTCGCGGTAGTATTCATGCACATTGGGCAGCAGGTAGCTGTTGTGGTCGCAGAACAACTGCATTTCCTCCTTATATTCCGGGTACAGGCGCGCAATGCCAGCCCGCCAGGTGCTGTGGGAATCGAAGCCGGATATATTCCAGGTGTAATCCGCCACGCCGAAAAGCCCCACCTTGCCGGCCTCTGCGTGTTCCATGGGATTGGCCACAAACCCGCTCATCTGCTTCTTCATCTCCTCCTCTGTGCCCAGCCCGTAGGTGCGGCCCATGGAGAGGCGGTCGCGGCGGAAGTCATTGCACGGCCAGTTCCACCACACAAAAGTGGGGGATTTGAGGAAGCGGTTCACCCATTTCTGGCCGTCCAGCTTGATATCGTGCACCACGGTGTTGCCCGTCCACATCATGAAGATGTCCTTCGGCAGCCCGTTGCCCATTTCGGTGAGGACTCCCTCGTTGGTCCAGCCGCGGTTGTAGCCCGTGGGGCACATGATGAGCTCCTGGTTTGCATCCGGGTGCTTGCGGATGAAGTTCTGCTGGATGTAGTTGCAAAGCTGAATCTGGCGGGAAGGCTTGCCGATTTCCCCATTCGAATCATCCACGAATACGCCAAAGTCGCGCACGCCGAGTTCATAGAGCTGCTGCAGCTTGGCGCAGAGACGGTCCATGTGCGGCCTGCCGTCCTGGTTATACCAGTCAATGGTGTTGGCGGGGTGAATTGCCCAGAAGAAGCGGACATGGTTCCTGCGGGCATGCGCCACCACCTTCTTCAGCTCAGCAGCCTTATCTTCCGGGTAGAGCTCGTAGCACCCGGCGCCGTGGTGGTACGGGTCATCCTTGGGGGCGTAAATGTAGGTATTGAGCTTATTTCTCCCGTAGAAATCCAGCTGCGCCAGTCTGGCCTCTGTGCTCCAGGGAATGCCGTAGTAGCCCTCCACCACCCCGCGGTAGGGTAAATCAGGCCAGTCAATCACAGTACCCGCGGGCAATTTGCCCTTTCTGGCCACTTCTTCCAGCGAATCAGAAGGGAACGGGTCCTTGTGGGCATCCAGGGCGCCCTCCGCACCACGCAGAAGCTGGCAGATAGTCTGCCTGGCATAAAAGACGCCCGCATCGTCATTGGCATAAACGGTGAGCTTGCCGTCCGCAATCGAGATGGCGTAGCCTTCCTTCACCTCCGGGAGCTTGCTCCACAACCCGCCACGGGACGTCCTGCCCCTCTTGCGCACGCTCACTTCCTTGACGGTGGTCCATTTGGAGCTCAGCTCCATGTGCTGGGGACGCGGGTAGACCCGTGATTCCGCCGCAGAACAATGCAGCGATGAGACGAATGCCAGAACAAGAGTCAGCAGAAAGGCCTTAATCATAGAAAGAGAATATATTCAGGCATTCTACCATACCAGGACACGCAGGCAAGGATAAATCGTTGCAGTATCATCCCTGCCCTGCGTGTGCCGCTGCGGCGGCGTTCCTGATATCGTCCCGTTTATTCAGCCTTGGTTTCCAGGCGGGCGCTGGGGGAAAGGCCATAGGTCTGCGGTTCATACTGCAGCTGAGCCTGGGCGGGCGGAGCCGTGGCAGAGCCGGCGCGTTTCACGCGGGCGTAGTAGCGCAGGTTCACGGCATCGCGCCCCGGCCAGCGGGTGCAGAAGCCGCGCACGCGGTCTGCCAGGTATTCGCGCTGGTCAAAGCACTCGCTCCAGCTGAGCGGTTCGAGCCCCGCCGCCTGGCTGCCCACACCGGGGTTGATGGCCTCCATGCTGGAGGGGAGGTAATCCTCCAGCACCAGGTGGTTGAGCTCCTGCTCACTGCTCTTGGCGCAGGTGAGCGACACACGCACCACATCACCCACGGTGAACTCGGAAGCCTCGCGCCATACGCCGTCCTCGCCCTTCTTCTCATACACACGGGTCATCTGCAAGCCACGCTCCGTCAACCCGGGGTATTCCTGGCGGGCGGGACGCGCCTGCGCCCGCAGCACGGCATAAGTAGCGCCCTGCACCGGGGCACAAGCGGCATCGACCGTGGGCAGGTTGACCTGCACAACATCGCGGCGCAGGGTGGCATTCTGCCCGCCCGGCAGGCTCAGCACCGATTCCACCGCAGCACCAGGGGAGTTGCCGATGTAGGTCAGCAGGGCATAAACCGACCACGCGCCGCTCCATGCACCGCTGTGGCGATAATCTGCCGCGCGGGTGCGCAGCCAGCGCAGGAAAGCATCATTGCGGCCATCGTTATTCGTGCGCAGGTATTCGAGGAACTCGATATCCTGGCGCACACCCGTGGTGCACCAGCGGGTATCAGGCGCAGCAGCCAGGGCCGCCTGCAGCGCATCGCGCATGGCAGCGCGGTCCTGGCGGGCGCGGGCCACCTGGTAGCGGGTGAGCGGGTGCTCCTGGCTCAAATCCGCCTTTTCCAGATATGCCAGCAGGTTGTACCAGGCGCGCTGGGGGATGGTGTAGCCACGCTCCTCTGCCAGTCGCAGCACCACCGCCGCCTGGGCCGATGCCCAGACACTGGGCACATTGCTGCCGCGCGTCTCCGGCAGGCTGCCATCGGGCAGCTGAAGCCCCAGAAGAGCCTGCGCGGTCTGCTCAATGGTCTGCGCCACGCGGTCTGCCGGGGTACGGGCCATGCGCGGGCACAGCGGGGCAAAGCGGTCATAGAGCAACCAGGGCAGCAGAGCGGATGACATGTTGGTCACGCTGCCACCGGGCTGCTGCAGCAGGAAATCCACCGCGCCCTGCATGAAGAGCAGCGGGTTGGCCGAAACCTGAAGCTGCAGCTGCACATCGGGCGCACCAGCCAGCTCTGCCGCCAGCAGGTTACGCGGCACCAGGCTCCCCTGCCCGGGGCTCAGCACCAGGTGGTGCACCTCCTTGAGCAGCGGAGAGGGGTACACCGCCTCCACCTCTGCCTGCACGGCATCCACCCCGGTGGCGCCCTGTGCATACCAGCGGTACTGCTGCTGCCCGGCCTGCTGCGGTGCCAGTTCAAAATACAGCGTGGCCGTGGCCCCGGCAGCAAGAGTCACCTGCTGGGGCGCATCGCTACCCTCCAGGCACACGTGCCAGGTGCCTTCTGCCTGCGTATTGTTCGTCACATTGACCGGAATCTGGAGCTTATCGCCTACGCTCATGCACAGCGGCGTACCCGCGCGCAGAATGAGGGGCTGGTTCACCACAAACTCGCCTTCTTCCGAGCCGAAACGCCCGCCTTCCTTATCTGCCGCCACGGCAAATACGCGATAGGTCGTGAGCGTATCAGGCATGGTGCAGGTGGTGGCAAAGCGGCCATCGGCATCTGTCTTGAGCGAGCTGCTCCACAAAGCCAGGGGGGCAAAGTTCGTACGCAGACGGGCTTCTGCGCCAGCCTCCGGGGCAGCTGCCACTGCGGCGGCAGCGCGTTGCGTACCGGCAGCAGTCACGCCATCTGCCTGCAGCATCAGATTACCGAATTTCCCGGAGGCCGTCCCCACGCGCATCCACCAGGGCTGGTGCTGCCAGGCTGCAGAGCCGGAGCGCCCCTCACCCTGCCAGAGCCCCTCCAGCAGCGCCAGACGGGGGCGGAACACGCCCTCGCGGAAATCGGCATCGCCGGCATCCACATTCTGCAGGTTCAGGAACGTTTCGCGCCAGCGGCTCAGCGCGGCCACCACATCCACCTTCTGATACCGCGTCTGGGACAGCATGCCGGAATCCACCGCATACAGAGTCACCGCCGCCGGGGTGGGCACCCCGTTCGGCAG
>JAFNWZ010000447.1 GCA_017379255.1 Akkermansia sp.
CTCCGGGTCATGGGGCATGTAGAGCACAGGCACGGTCGAGCCAATGCGGTAGGTGACATCATTCGAGCGGACGGAGTATCGCACATTCTCCCCAACCGGCAGGGAAAGTGACATTTCAAAACTGATAGACCCCTTGATTTTCTGACCATCGGCCGTGGTGAACTGGTAGAGAGGTTTGCTCGACCTGTTCTTGCCAGAACCGGTGCGCTTGCGTCCCGTAATGACGGCCTGGGTCTCCACCCCCTCATCCAGCAGGACGATGCGGTCATGGATATCAATACCTGTTTTGGCACCCAATAACAACGCCACTTCCAGGAACAAGGCAAAAATCATGTAAGTAAGCGGCCTGGATTCCGTCGACTGATCCCTGTAATACTTCCATGTTCCTATGGCAAAAACCCCGAAAAACAACACCCCCATCTGCGAAAGCACAAGAGGATACGATGCCTCCGCCCAGCCCGTATCCCCCGCCAGCACCTGCCCCATCTGCCAGAAGAAAAAGCCCAGACAGCCGCAGCAGAGCAGCGCAGTAACAATACTGATAATGAGAGGCACAATCATACCACACAACATAAGATAATCAACGCAACCACCAGGAGGATAAGAAGAACCACCCACCAGCGCAGATGCCCCAGCACATGCGCCAGCAAATCAACAATCCACTCAATGATAAAATCAATCATCACATCAGAACGGTCTGCCTCCCTGGAATGCCGGCGCCAGCACCAGCACCGTGCGCGGGAGCAGGTAGAGGGAAAGCTGCTGAGTCTTGTCCGTGAAGTGGTGCACGCTGGCATCCTGCCGGGCAAAGCCGCCGAAGCGGGCATCGTCCGAATCCAGCACCACCTTCCATTCCCCTGCCTTAGGCGCGGGCAGCTTGTAATCCGGGATGGCACGCGTGCCGCTCCAGTTGAACACAAAGAGCAAGCCCCCGCGCTCAAAGGCCATCACCTGGTTCTCCTCGTCCATGTTCAGCGGGCGGGCGGGCGGCGCAGCCAGCAGGTCCCGGCGCTTGGCCAGCTCGACCATGGCGCGGTCAAATTCATTCAGGAAGCGGTAGCGCAGCAGCTTGTTATCCACCAGACTCCACTGGCGGCGGCAGTACTGGTACGAATTGCCATTGCCCTCGCGGGGGAAATCAATCCACTCCGGATGCCCGAACTCATTGCCCATGAAATTGAGCCATCCCTCACCACCGGCCGCCAGCGTCGCCAGACGAATCATCTTATGCAGCGCCATGCCGCGGTCAATGATGACGCTGGGCAAATCGCAGCTCATGTGGGTGTACATCTCGGCATCCATGAGGCGGAACGCTATCGTCTTATCGCCCACCAGCGCCTGGTCATGGCTTTCAGCATAGGCAATGTTGGCCTCGCCATAGCGGCGGTTGATGAGCGTGTACCAGATATCACCCACGCTCCAATCCTCATCCTTCTTCTCTTTGAGCAGCTTAATCCAGTAATCCGGCAGGCCCATGGCCAGGCGGTGCGTAAATCCGAATCCCCCCTCATCCACCGGGCGGCAGAGCCCCGGCATGCCGCTCATATCCTCTGCAATCGCAAAGGCACCCGGCCGCACCTGCTGCACCAGCGTGGCCGCCAGCTGCAGGTAGGTCACCGCACTCAGATTCACCTGAGTATTGAAATAGCAGCCCAGGTCAGTGAACGGCTCATGCCCGTGGTGCAGGTAGAGCATGCTGGTCACACCATCGAAGCGGAAACCGTCGAAGCGGAACTCCTCCAGCCACCAGCGCAGATTACTCAGCAGGAATTGCAGCACCTCTTCTTTGCCGTAATCAAACAGACAGCTGTCCCAGTCCGGGTGCATACTGTCGCGCTCGCCCGCGCAGAAATACTGCCCGCCGGAACCGTCAAAATTGTTCAGCCCCTCGGCCATGTTCTTCACCGCGTGGGAATGCACCACATCCAGCAGCACCGCAATGCCCAGCCCATGCGCCGTATCAATGAGATACTTCAAATCCTCCGGCGTGCCGAAGCGGTTACAGGGCGCAAAGAATGAGGACACATGGTAGCCGAACGAGCCGTAATAAGGATGCTCCTGGATAGCCATAATCTGCACCACGTTGTACCCCAGCTTCGCCACACGCGGCAGCACCTCATCCGCAAACTCACGGTAGCTGTGAATCCGCCCCTCCTCACCAGCCATGCCCACATGCGTCTCATAAATGAACGGCGTCTTCACCGTTGCCGGATTCCAGCGCGTGTGCTTCCACTCGTATGGCTCGGCAGGTTCCCAGATAACCCCGCTGTAATCGTAGGTGGCGGCATCCTGCTCTGTGTAGCGGATCCAGGCCGGCATGCGGTCCTTGTGCCCGTTATCCGCCCCCACCACATGCACCTTCACCCGCTGGCCATGCTTCAGCGCATCCGCAGGCAGGCGCAGCTCCCACACGCCGTTGGCATCGCGAGTCATCGGGTCTGCCTCGCGGTTCCAGAAATTGAAATCACCAATCAGATACAGCTGGCGCGCCCCCGGCGCCCACTCGCGGTACACCCATTCCCCCGTCTCCGCATCGCGGTTGAAGCCCATGCGCCCATACGCCCCGGCAAACTCCATCAGAGAGCCATGCCGGCGGCAGATACGCTCCAGCTGCGCATCATACAAACGCATGCGGCCTTTGATTTCGCGTTCAAACGGTGCCAGCCATCCATCCGCCAGCACTAATCCGGGTATAGGGGAGCGTCTCATACCCCTATATTACACCCAGCCGGACACTTTTGCAATTTTCAATTTGCGGATTTTACCAAAACAAGCACATGTGTCCCAAAGTTTCGTAGATTGTAATTTATCGGTCTATTCTGGCGCGCGGAGTGCGCGGATTTTTGAGCCCGTCAGGGCGGTATAAAGTAGCGCGGGGTGGAGCCGCGTTAGCGGCGGAACCCCGGGTAAATC
>JAFNWZ010000448.1 GCA_017379255.1 Akkermansia sp.
AAATATATTTTTTCAGACTTTCTCTTTTCCGGGTGCAAGGAGAAGTATGCGTTGTGTATGGTGTCCCAGCTCTCCTGATGCAGCGGGAGAAAACGGTCATCAGAGAAGTTCAACCACACGATATTTTCGCGGGGGGTTCCTTGAGCTACCAATTGTTTCATGATGCTTTCCATAAGAGTGGATTTTCCACATCTCCGCACTCCCATCACAATACTGATAACCCCATCCAGTGTTTTAATTTCTAGAGAACGGGGGCTTGCAGATGCGAAAATTATCTGCTGGTTATCAATTATCTGCTCTGTAACAATGGCTTTAAGTTCCTCGTTCATGAATTCAGGTTAGTGCTTTTG
The DNA here is from genome assembly GCA_017379255.1 of Akkermansia sp. GTDB lineage: Bacteria > Verrucomicrobiota > Verrucomicrobiia > Verrucomicrobiales > Akkermansiaceae > Akkermansia. The sequence goes on from JAFNWZ010000448.1 coordinate 351, forward strand.
AGATGGAAATGCAAGTAAAAAAACTGAGATGGCTGTATAGTGATGCCAAAAAAATAGTTTTTGGCTGTATCCGGCTGCCAAAAGTATATAATTTGGCGCTCTGAAGCGACCAGAATTGGAGGAATGCAGGGTGGCGGATAAACTCGATTCGATTGGAGCAGTCGGGGAGGGGCTATTGGCAGATTGTTGGAGAATAAATAGCTTGCGGAGGTGTGGTGGCAGGATTATAATGCGCTCATGAGTGAGCAGCAATTGGCCATAGCGGTGGATTTTGGCGGCACGGGTATCAAGATTGGCGTGACCTGCGGGGCGGATCTGGTGGATAAGGCTGCGCCGCTGCCCACGCAGGATTTCGACAGCCCGGAATCCATTATGGCCGCCATGTGTGCCACCATGAAGGCGCTGCAGCGCAAGCATCCGCAGGTGGTGGCGGTGGGGCTGGGTATGCCCGGCTGGGTGGATTTTTATAAGGGGGTGCTCTACCAGCTTACGAATGTGCCGGTGTGGAATCACCAGGTGCCGGTGCGTGAGGTGATGGAGCGCGAGCTGAAGCTTCCTGTGGTGCTGGATAATGATGCCAACTGCATGGGCTATGCGGAGTGGAAGCTGGGCGCTGGGCGCGGGTTGGACAGTCTGCTGTGTCTCACGCTGGGAACGGGTATCGGTGGTTGCATTGTGGTGCACGACCGCATTCTGCGCGGGCGCAATGTCTCTGCCGCTGAGCTGGGGCAGACCAGTGTGGCTTTTGATGGCCGCGTGGGGCCTTTCGGAAATCGCGGTGCGGTGGAGGAATACATCGGCCATAATGAATTCACCGCCGATGCCGTGGCCCGCTATGCCGGTGCTGGAATTCACAAAACAGTGGCTGAGTGCTTACCATATCAGCTGGAGCTGGCCGCCCGCGCGGGCGATGACATTGCTCTGCAGCTCTACCGCGATTTTGCAGAGAAGCTGGGCTGTCTTATCATGAACATGATGTACGCTTTCGTTCCCTCTGCCTGCATTATCGGCGGAGGCGTGGCCAAGGCGGGCGATTTGCTCTTTGACCCTCTGCAGGCTTGTCTGAAAGAACAGCTTTTCCCGGTGCATTACGAAAACCTGCGCCTGCTGCCCGCCCATTTCGGGGCAGATGCCGGTATCATCGGTGCAGGGCTCATGGCCACAGACTACGCCGCCGGGTGTCTTCAGTAAGCGATATTCAGGGCTTTGTAAAGCTTGTCGCGCATGTCATCATAGTGGGACTGCCCCTCGGGTCTGCATACGCTGCCGAGTGCGTAGATTTTCAGCGTTGCGAGTTCCGCACCGCTGGCATCCAGAAAGATGAAGTGGTCTTCGGTGCAGGCGGTTCCAACTACATCAAAATTGTGGAAGGTGAGCCGCAGCCATTCCGGTGCGGAGCGCCAGCGCTCAAACAGCTGGCGCATTTCGGTGCTGACGGGAACGGGGGGCAGTAATTCCTCGGTTGTTTCAGTGCACCAGTGGTCGTCATTGGCCGCGCGGATGCGCTTCACCTGAACCTGGGCAGCCTGCTGCATGGCTTGCTGAATCCGGCTTCTCTCATCTGAACCGATGCTGCGGCCTGCCTGAACAGGGGAATCAAACATATAGCCCCGCTCCGGGTTTTCTGGGTAAAGTTCTTCCGGATGTAACGGAACGAGTCCTTCGCGAATGGCTGTTTCCTTGTAGTGCTGCCAGTTCATGTAGCGTTCGATTGGCTGGCAGCAGGTCAGGAGCAGACAGAGGGAAAGGAAAAGAGATGCTTTCATGCGGAGGTAATGTAACATAAAAAAAATCAATGTCTAGCATTTATATCGTAGCTGCGGCGCGGTAGAGCTTCCCGGCCAGTTTTTCTGCCGTGATGGCGGCAAAGTGCATCTGCGGCAGGGCGATGCCGCGCAGTTTTGTGCTCAGGTTGAAGTTCAGACGGGTGATGAGGCGGTCGTTCCAGAAGTCGGCATGCAGGTCGATGCGCGCGGGGCAGATGGTGCAGATGAGCAGCTGCAGCAGGCGCGCCAGCATTTCTTCCACCAGGGTGTGGTCGGCGTAGTCCAGCGATTCCCATTCGGCGGGCAGGGGGAGCAGGTGCAGCAGTGGGCAGGGGGTGGCGGCTCTGTGCCGGAACAGGACTGCCTGCGGAGCACAGCCTTTTTGCAGCAGGACGGTGAGGGTATCATCCTGGCCGCTTACCAGCGCTTCGGCGGCGTGGAATTCCTGCACCGGGCAGGCGTGGCGCTGCTGCAGGTGAGCCTGCACGAGGCAGCCCAGCCCCGGGGGCAGGCAGATGCGCTGCAGTTTGTGGTGGCGGGCAGCGGCGTCCAGCCATTCATCCAGGCTTTCAGCATGCAGTTGTACAAAGCGCGCCTGCATGGACTTGATTCTGTTTCCCTGCAGATCCAGCAGCTCAAAATGCAGCAGGGTGCAATGCGCTTCCTGCGTGGCGGTGAACAGAGCCACGGCGGCATACTGCGGGTTGAAGTGGTATACCCGCACCGGTCGGCCTCCGCCGGAGGGAATGGCGTCTCCCTGTGTCAGCACCCCTTCCTTTTCCAGTGCTGCCACGGCGGCATTGGTGCTGACCAGACTCAGCCCCAATGCAGCGGCCAGCTGCGGTCGCGTGGCGCTGCGGTGCTGCTGCAGATACCGGGTGATTCTGTCCTTGGAATTCATATCTTTATTAGGCGGCCTAAGAAAGTATAGTGAAAAATCTTAAAAAGGCAAGCATTATTTCATAATGAATTGGTTGCATGGATGGAGATGTGTAATATCTGCTGGGTGGAAAGGACAAAAACTCGACATTGGCGGCCTTATCTGGTACTATTACTCTAACCACACAGAGAATACGACTTTATGAAATACATCTTTGTAACTGGCGGTGTTGTTTCCTCCCTGGGTAAAGGCCTTGCCGCAGCGTCCATCGGCACGCTGCTCGAGCATTGCGGTCTGGAGGTGACCATGCAGAAGTTTGACCCGTATCTGAACATCGACCCGGGCACGATGAGCCCCTACCAGCACGGTGAAGTGTACGTGCTGA
>JAFNWZ010000449.1 GCA_017379255.1 Akkermansia sp.
GATGGTGATTCTGCTCATGGTTACACTCTTTGACACAATAAGTACGTTATTTGTTCAGAAATTCTATCATGTTATGTAGTAAAGGCTTGAATCCCGCAGTTGGATGCGGGTGGGGGCATCGTTGGTAAACAGCCTGCCGGTGCCGAGCCCCTGGAGGGTACCGGGTGTGGCGAACGAGCACCATTCGGCCAGGGCTGTGAGGCCGGTATGGCTTTCGAGTGCGGAGTTCACCCACCAGCGGATGCCCCGTTGCTCTGCCAGCTGCGCCCAGTGCTGGGCGGCGAGCAGGCCGCCATGCAGGCTGGGTTTGATGACGATGGCCTGGGGTTGCACGGTATCGAGCAGGGGGAGCGGGGCGTTGCCGATGAGTTCCTCATCCAGGGCAATGGGCAGTGGGGAGAGGCGGCAGAGCTGCGCCAGAGCCTGCCACTGGCCGGGGCGGATGGGTTGCTCGATGAGGGAAACGCCTGAGGTGGCCAGCGCTTCGAGTTTTGGCAGTGCTTCCTGCGGGGTGAAAGCACCATTGGCATCTACCCGGATTTCTGCCTGCGGGAAAGCGGCGTGGGCTTCCCGGAGCATGCCGCATTCCTGCTCAAAAGGCAGCGCGCCGATTTTCAGCTTCAGGCAGGAGAAACCGCGTGCTATGCCGTGCTGCATGGCGGCAAGCATGGCATCGGTGCTGTCCATCCAGATGAGGTGGTGGATGGGGATGCCTTCTTCTCCCCGGGTAAAGGGCGTGTTCCAGCGGGGACGGCCGGGGGAAAGCGCCGCCAGCAGTGCGCATTCCAGGCCGAACTGGATGGGCGATGGGGCTGCGATGCCCTCTAATCCCTGGTTCTGTTCCACGCGGGCGCACCAGAAGTCCAGCTCCTCCGGTGTGGGGGCGGGCAGCAGCCCCGGCATGGTGCAGCTTTCGCCCATGCCGCAACCGTTGGCTTCGATGATGAAGGTGCGGCGCTCTGCCAGGGCTCCGCGGGAGGTGGCGGCGGGCTTTTTGAAATGCAGCACGCGCTCGTGCCACCGCAGCTTCAGCGGCTGCGGGAAGTGCATGAGCGGTGCTGTATCGATGAGCTGCATCAGGGCAGTTTCGGGTACTTGGAGTAATCGGGCTTGCGTTTTTCCAAGAAAGCGCGGGAGCCTTCGTGGGCTTCATCGCACATGTAGAAGAGCATGGTGGCATCGCCTGCGAGTTCCTGAATACCGGCCTGGCCATCCAGTTCGGCGTTGAGGCCGGCTTTGATGAGGCGCAGGGCAATGGGGGAGTGCTGCATCATTTCCTCTGCCCACTGTACGTATTCGTCTTCCAGTTGTTCCAGCGGCACGACCTTGTTGACCAGCCCCATTTCCAGTGCTTCCTGGGCGTTGTACTTGCGGCAGAGGAACCAGATTTCGCGGGTCTTCTTCTGCCCGATGCAGCGAGCCATGTAGGAAGAACCGAAGCCGGCATCGAAGCTGCCTACGCGCGGCCCGGTCTGCCCGAAGATGGCATTCTCCGCGGCAATCGACAGGTCGCACACCACATGCAGCACGTGACCGCCGCCGATGGCAAAGCCATTCACCGCGGCAATGACGGGTTTGGGCAGGGAGCGGATCTGCTTCTGCACATCCAGCACGGAGAGGCGCGGGATGCCCTCGGTATCCACATAGCCGCCACGGCCTTTGACGTTCATATCGCCCCCGGCGCAGAAAGCGGTGTCGCCCGCGCCGGTGAGGACGACGACGGAGATATCCTGCATTTCGCGGCAGAGGCGCAGGGCATCGCTCATTTCAGCCGTGGTGAGAGGGGTGAAGGCGTTGCGGTAGCGCTCGCGGTTGATGGTGATGCGGGCAATGCCGTTGTATTGCTCAAAAATGATGTCTTTATATTCCTTGATGGGAGTCCACTCGCGTTTCATAATCAGTTATTCTGGTAAAATTCCTTTAAGATGGCGGCATCTTCATCCGTGAAAGTGAACGCTTCCACCAGCACGGGGCCCGGCTCCGGAGAAATCAGCGTTTCGAGCGCCTCCGGCCAGTGGCTGGCAACCAGTACCTGGCGGGTTTCAAAGTTGCAGCCGCACCACCCCATGATGCTCTCGCCATGAGGGGCGCGGATAGCCGGGCATGATGACATGCCGGGCAGAGTGGCGAAAATGCCTCCCTCCTGGTTGTTGAGCAGCAGGATGCGCAGGTTCGGGCATTGCTGCGCCTGAAGCAGGCCGTTCAAATCGTAAAATATGCTCAAATCACCGATGAGGAGGAAGTGCAGGCGCTCCGGTTCGGCCATGGCATAGCCCGCAGCGGTGGAAACGCTGCCCTCGATGCCGTTCACTCCGCGGTTGCAGAGCACTTTGTGCACCCCGGCAGGCAGCGGAAAGAGTTGCGCATAGCGCACCGCCGAGCTGTTGCCCAGATGCAGCACACTGCCTACCGGAAGGCTGGACATCAACTCGCCCACCCAGCGCATGCCGCTCCGTTCGTCATCTTCCAGCGGCAGCGGCACGGGGGCGCTCTGCCAGCGGGCGCGGTAATCCCCGTCACCTTCCTCGGCAAATGCATCGAGCAAATCCCAGAATTCATCGGCCTCTCCCTCCAGCACGCGGGTGAGCGCGCCAAAGGAATCCACTATTCCGCCATCTGCCGAGATGTGCCAATGCGCCTTGGGCGGGTGGGCCCGCAGGAGCTTTTTCAGGCGTTTGGAAATCACATCGCCCCCGCAGGTGATGAGCAAGTCCGGGCTCCAGTCGGCACCGGGGGTAGCCCCCAGCAGGGTATCCGGGCGGCAGCAGTCGGCAAAGGGGGCGTTGGCAATATGCTCGCCCACCACGGCAAATTGTTTTTCTGCCGCCAGTTTCGCCAGCAGCGGACTCGGCATCTCCTGTTGCCCCAGCAGAATCATGCGGCGGGGCAGGACGGCAATCTCATCCAGCAAGGCTTCCTCCTCGTCAGCATTCATGCGGGTGGCTTCCGTGCGCTGAATGACGCGCACCGGTGGCAGCTCTGCCTCCACCATGCCGAAAAACGGCTCGGAGAGCGGCAGGTTCAGATGTACCGGGCCGCCGCTGCGGTGGCGCAGCTCCAGCAGCGCTTCGTTGATGAGGCGGTTGGCATGCCAGGCATCGTCCTCCGGCACCTGGGCAGAGAAACGAACCAGCGTGTTGAATACCCCCGGCTGGGGAAGTGTCTGGCCATCATTCTGACCAATCCACGCCTCCGGACGGTCGGCTGAAATGACGAGAAGGGGAGTCTTGCGGTAAAAGGCCTCGGCCACGGCGGGGTGCAGGTTCAGCACTGCGCTGCCGGAGGTGACCACCACCGCTACGGGCGCCTGCGCCTGCTGCGCCCAGCCCAGCGCCACGAATCCGGCGCTGCGTTCATCTGTCACGCTGCGGCATTCTATGCCCGGTTGTTCCGCCAGGGTGGCCACAATGGGCGAATTGCGGCTGCCGGGACACAGCACCGCCCGCGTCACCCCATGCGCCTGCATCAGCGCCACCAGTTCCTGCACCACAGGCTTTTCACTAATCATGCGCTTATTCTAACATAGCCCCCGCCCTGAACACAAGACCGTATCGGGGCATTTGTGCGCACGTTGTGAGAACTTGGGTGTGGTGGATGGTCAGAAGGGGAGAAAGGGGACAGGAAGCGTTTAGGAATAAGGAGAACATTCTTGAAATGCGAAACGCTTATGTTATACTGGGGATATGAAAATTCCTCCCTACTGGATTATGGAGAAGCGTCGCGGGAGCGATGGAACTATGTGGAAATTGCGTGGTATTTCCTATCGGTCGATGGAGGAGGCCAGGGAACGATTGGAGGAACGTGCGCGTTTGCTGGCGGATTTTGCCAGACACCGCCGGGTGAGTGAGGACGAGGTGGATGAACACCGGGCGAGCTTGCGCGCGCTGGATGAGTTGCAGGAGGAAGATTATAGTGTGCTTTTGCTGGAGCCTGTCATCGAGACCCTGGATGGCTCCAATGTCATCACCCGCAACCGCTATGGGGTGCAGGTGCTAAATAGTACATCGCTGTGTTTTGTCGATGTGGATGCTTTTCCTCTTTCGCTGGGGGATACGTTGCGCGGTTTGTTTGGCCGGAAAGTCACACCCGAGGAGAAGCTGCTGCAGCGCTTGCGTGAGCTTTGCGAGGCTGATGAGAGTCTGGGTGCGCGGCTTTACCGGACGCATCATGGCTGGCGGGTGATGCTGGTGGGGGCGGGAATAACTCCGGATTCTGACCGCATGCACGATTTATTCAAGGCTCTTCATGCAGATGCTCTCTATGAATCGCTCTGTGAGCGGCAGCAATGCTGGCGTGCCCGCCTGACGCCCAAGCCCTACCGCGTGGGCATTACCCGTTTCCCCAGACCGATGGATTCAGAAGCCACTGATTCAGAGGAAGCTCGAATCTGGTTGCAGAAATATGAATCCCTCTGCCAGGGCAAGGCAGTCTGCCGCCTGGTGGACTGCATGGGGCGCGCCATTCAATCGCCCCTGGTTGAGCTGCACGACCGCATGACCCAAGCCACGAAGCAGGATTTACCCCTGGCGTGATTCTGTACAAATGACAATAGCCCGGGGCTATGCCCGGGCTATGAGGGGAAATCTGGCTTTGTCCGGTGTCAGCCGCGACGGCGGCGGCGCATAGCCAGTCCTGCGAGAGCCAGCAGGCTGAGCGTGGCCGTGGCTGGCTCAGGAGCGGCGTATATGCTCACAGTACCGCTGGAGAAGGAGAGGTTGAAGTCCCATTCCGGGTCAAGGTTGCTGAAAATGGAATTGGCAGAGATTCTGATGCCGTCAGCCAGTTCCAGACCATCCAGCGTGAGCTTGTCCACTCCGGTGAAGAGGGCCACCTCATTCATGCCATACAGCTCATTGAGCATGGCATCAGAGAGCGTCAGACTCATACCGGAAGAGAGCGCCACATCGCTGCCCATGGTGAGGGAATCATTCAGTATCAGCACGGAATCATTGTTGAATACCAGGTTGGCATTAAGTGTGGTGCCTTTGCCTACCTCCAGCAGGGTGATAACCAGTGTGCTTTCGTATTCGCTCGTGGCGCTGTTGGCGGCGGTGTCTGCCTTGTAGGCGCTGAATGTGGTACCGTTGCTCAGGAAAAGCTTGCTAAGGGAGAAGCTGTCTCCCATCACTGCACTTGTGATAGAGCCGTTCTCCACTTCGATGGTAGAGATGGATTCACTCAGACCGGCTTTCAGTGCTACCTGCACATTGTCCAGCGTCAGCGTGTCGGTGGTGATGGTGCCGGCGTATTTGTCGAATCCGTTTTCGTTAGCAGACTCACTCACACCGCGCAGCGTTACCTTATCTGCGGTGATGTCACCGCAGATGTTGGCGCTGTTGCCTTCCACGGTCACAGAGACGGTGGCCTTATTCTTCTCAGCTGCGGCGCCCTTGATGATGTTTCCGGTAATGGTGCCGCCGGTGATGGTGACACTGGTATTGCCGATGGTACCGGTGTTGCCACTGGCGTTGATATTGCCGGTAATGGTGCCGCCTGTCACGATGATGCTGGCCATGTTTACCACGCCTGCGTTGACCTTCGAGCCGCCGATGATATCACCCTTGACGCTGCCGCCGTTGAATACGAGCTTGACATCACCAATGACACCATTGCCATTGATGGAGCCGCCTACGACATCACCACCAATGGTGCCACCATTGAGATAGACGTGGAAGGATTCTGCTTTACCGCCACCATAGGAACCGGCAATGGCTGCAGTCTGACCGGAATAAAGGCCGTCACCAATTTCAGCTCCCTCCACCAGTTCCAGAGTGAGAACTGCTCCGGTGGCCTTGGTCATGGCACCAAAAATGGTATTGGTGACCTTACCCGTCAGCTGCACGTTCAGTTCACCGCTATCAGCCGCGGAGGTCATACCCGTCCACCCTTTGGCTTCGTTCAGCACGACGGTCCTATCTGTTTCATTTGCAGGGGCGGAGGTAAAAATCTGAGAGGATGCGGGGTCGTTTGCAACAGTGCTGGCGTTTGAGTAGTCCTTACCACTTGTAGTGTAGGCGGTGTTAGCCACGAGACCGCTGACTGTTGCTGCATTCTGGGTGGTAGAATAGATGTTTTCTGCAGAGCTCATGCCCTGGGTGGTTGGTGCATAGGCCTTATCAGCCCATGTGAGCCCGGTAATGGTGCCATCTGTTCCCTTGGCAGAGATAAGAATGCCGTTGAGTCCGGCGCCATCTGTAGCACTGAGCCCCTGGCCGATGAGCATATCGTCCAGCCATACATAGTAACCGCTCAGCACATTGTCTGCCGTGTTGCCATTGTGCCATGCAATGCGAAGGTTACCCTCATCTGCCAGGGTGGAGTTATCCCAACAGAAAAGAACATCCGAGCCCCACATGATGTAGCCTTCGCTCAGGTTCAGCGTGCCGCTGTTGGTTCCGTCGCCCAGGGAGATGCTCAGCGCATTGTCTGCCGTCTGCCAGCCATCAGCTGCACCGTTGCCGAAATTGGCGGCAAAGTCGATGGTATAGCCATCGGTCATGGTAAAGGCATTTTCCGCAACAAGTTGTGTGGTGGCAGCGGCAACTGTGCCGATGGATGCCCCGTTCCAGCTGCTGGTATCCTGGCGCTCCAATCCGGCAGTGCGGCCACCGATACCCATGGCGCGGGCAAGGTTACCAGCCATGATAATGGAGCCCTGGTCATTCGGGTGCAAGCGGTCACCGCTATTGTTGAAGAACGCATCATGTCCCATGGCGCGGTTGGTTGAGGTCGGGTCAATCATACCGCGTGTCACATCAACGTAGACTACGTTTTTACCCGTCTGGGAAGAATATGCCTTGGTCCACGCTTCCAGGTTGCGGTTGAATTCTGCCCCGGCGTAGTGGTCCATATCGCGGTTGTGGTTACTGTGGCTTCCCCAGGGGGTGATGGAAAGCATGTAGAATGTATCTCCATCAGTGTACACATCGTCCACAATAGCACTCATGGTTCCCCAGTTTTCACTGGCTGTCCAGTTGTACTTGTCGTTTGCTGAATCGTAGGTGACTGTTCCCCCCAGTACCTTCTGCATCTGGGTTGCATATTGCTGCGTAGAGGGGCCGGAATTGGGGGTGTCGGACAACAAATCATTCGTCCCCATCATGCAGAACCACGTATTGCTATTGAAGTTTTCCGCTGTGCTGGATGTTGAGTTTCCCCCGTAGTTTACGCCGGAACCGTAGCTGATACCATTGAACGTATGCGAAGTACTGCCGGAGATGATGTTGTGCGTGCGCCCCGACGCCTGCGCCAGGTGAACGTTGGCGAACTCTGCGCCGCCATAGCCAGACCCTGCATCCTCTGTGTGGCCAGGGGCGTTGTAATATCCTTCTCTCGGACCGACGATTTCGTTCTCGATGCCATTATCTGTCAGAATCTTGAAGAATTGCCAGCGGTAACTCTGGTCATTGACCCCATGCGTGATGGAATCACCCAGGAAGGTGACCCGGCCAATGCTGGTGCCGTCGGTGCGCTGACTTACAAAGGGCTTGCTGTAATCTGGCGGGGGAACGTAGGAGTCTGTATCCAGGGTGGAAGCGGTATTAATTGTCACGGAAGAGACATAGTTCAGATTCACATAATACCCGGACACCTTAGTCATGCTTCCATATTTGAGACTTCCATGCTGGTAC
>JAFNWZ010000450.1 GCA_017379255.1 Akkermansia sp.
AAACAGCAGCCAGCAGATGATTGTTTTCATGCAATCATTCTACCATACGCGGGATGAAATGACAAGCGGTGTCTGAAAAAAAAGCACAAAAATGGGAAAAAGTGGTTGACATGGTGTCTGACACCATGCTAGAGTGTGGGCATGCCGAACAAAAGAGCAGATAATATCAAGCGCGTCACGATTACTCTCGATGACGAGCTTCTGCGTCAATTGGAGGCTGAATGCAAGCGTGCTGGCGTTAATCGCTTGGAAATTATCCGCGAGGCTATTGCAACGCGTGTAAAGAAAAATGGAAAGAAACAAAATACTCACAAATGAAAGAACGTATTTCTCAACAGGGTGTCAGACACCAGAATAAGCTGACTCTAACGCTCAACTCTGATTTGATGGAGCAGGTGAAGGATGAGGCGGGAAAGAAGGCAATGCCGGTGGCGACGTGGATTCGCGTTGCGCTGATAGAGTATTTAGAAAACCGGGTGTCTGACACCGCTGATGCGGCTACTGTTTGAGAGGTCTATTTTATTTATTGGGTGTCAGACACCTTTTTGCTATGGCTAAGAATATAGAAGCGTTTTCAATGAATGAGGCCTTTGGGGGTAAGCAGGCCTCTGTCCATGAGGAAAAGTCTGCCTTTTTGCATGATTCCGTACCGGGTGCCGGCCCTGCTGTGGCTTCCGTAGATATGCCCCAGGTCTTCAAGATGGCGGGCGATGGTGTCGGTGTACGTTATATCCCATTGGAGCGTGTACGCGAGGTCTGGGAGGGAAATGCTTTCGTATGCTATGAGAACCCGGAGAATCTGAATTTGTTCTTCGGTGGGCTCTTTTGGGTTCTGCGGACGCTGGAGTTGCAGGTGTGCAAGCTGTCTTTGGAGGTGACGGTGCCGGGCGAGAAGCTGGCGGTGCTTGCTGATGAGTTGGCGCAGGTATGTGAGATGGCGCGGTATGCGAAGAAGCTGGCGGATGCTCTTGCGGATTGTAAGCAGACCCCGGGTTATTCCCCTGCATATTTGAAGCCTGAACCACAGAAACAGGCTGGTGGTGAATGTGATTGCTGTGCCGGTGATGGTGCTTTCGGCGATGTTGCTCCAGTCGATTCCGGCGAGAATGTTTCTGAGGGTTTCCATGCCGCAAGTGTATCGGATGTAGGTTGAATTTTCAAGTTGTGTTTTGTTATGGCAACAATGGAAGATTGGGCTGACAGGTTAGTTTTTGCCGTAGAGGTGCTGCCTTGCAATGGGGCTGAGGATGTATCCCCGATGGTATCCGTTGCTGTAGAAGCGGGGACCATCGGGAATGAGGATGCCGGCTTCTACCATGCGCTGCGTGCTCTCTGGGTCGCAGGGAAGGATGCCGCGTGTAAGGCTTTCAGCGGTGAGGGTGCGCAGTGTTTCGCGCTGCTGGTCTGTGAGGGTTTGCAGGGCGCGGTGTGTGCGGCTGGCTGCGGTGCGCTGACGGGTCTTTTCCGTGATTTTGCGAATGAGCCAGGACCCGATGTCAAGGGCAAGGGAGAGTGCACATATAGCAAAGATAATCCCTGCCGGTGTCTTGTGGTTGTTTGCGATGTCAGCCAGTCCGATGCGGGCAAGGTGCTGCTGGGGTGTGAAGAGGAGGGTGGCAGAGAGTGTGCCAAGCAGCCATTTGTTCTTTGGCGTGACGATGAGCTGGAGCAGCTTCTTTATGATGGTGAGCCAGGCGGTTTCCATGCCGCAAGTGTATCGGATGTATGTTGAATTTTCAAGTTGTGTTTTGTTATGGCAACAATGAATGACGAGTATAAAAAGGCCGCGGCTTGCTGCAACAAGCTCGCGGCGGATAGGGCAAAGGAGCTGGCCTGGCTGGATTCAGCTCTCCTGGTTGAGTTTGAGAAGAAGCTGCTGGATGTGCTGGATGGCAAGGCGGGCTTCTTCGGGGGTGAGAATTACGGTGATTTCGCCGTCGGCCGGATTGTCTTGTCTGATTACGATGTGACCTTCTGCGCCGATGTAAATCTCTGCCCCGTAGCTTGGGTGGATGGTGAATGTGGTGTCCATGCGTTTACTATACAGGTTAGCGTGCGCGGTGGCAAGGTTGTTTCGTATGTGGTGCGAGGAAATGGACCGCGGCAGGTTTATGGCAGGGTGTTTCCTGGCCGCTGACTGATCACTATTCACTAATCATTTTTTCATTATTCACTGATTATGTTCTGGTATTGGTTGTTTTTGTTGGTGCGCGTTGTCTGGGCTATGGTGGTGGCTTTGCTGCTGGTGGCTCTGGTGGGGGCGATGCTGGCTGCTGCCAGCGCTAAGGCTGGCCACCCGGTGGGTGCGCAGGAGGGGTTCTGTTTCGCGGCGGCGGAGATGCTGGCGGAGTCGGTGCGGTTGGTTGTTGCTGATTGATTTTGTTATGGCTAAGGATGTGAATGAGAATGAGTTTGCGGATTGCATGACGCTGGCCCGCCAGTTCGATGTGTCCCGCGATGAGATTAAGCGCGTGGTGCGTGAGCTGAAGGAGGCTGGCTACCAGATTGATACGTTGCTCTGGGGGCGGCAGAATAAGCTGAAGGTGCATGCGCAGCAGTTCCGCGCGGCGGTGATGCATGAGTTCCGGGGAGTCTGAGCAGGGAATAGGGATTAGTGAATAGGGAATGGTGATATGGATTCTGTGTGCCGTTATATCGGCTTCCGATATACTCTTCCCCTCCGCTTCTTCCCCCTTGGTTTATCGTGGATAAACCATC
>JAFNWZ010000451.1 GCA_017379255.1 Akkermansia sp.
CTCGGGCGTGGTCACCGAGCTGCAAAACGCTTTGGCTTGCGCCGCGCGGCTCTTTGAGCTGATCGAGGCTACCCCTGAGGTGGCCGAGCCCGAGGGTGCCGTGGTGCTGGATGTGGGAATTAACCGCATTGAGGATGCATCTCGTCCCCGCGGTTACCGCATTGTGGGTGATGTGGATTTTGATTCCGTGAAAGGCAAGTGTTCCTTCATCACTCCTGTTCCTGGTGGAGTGGGTCCCATGACCATCGCCATGCTGATGGCTAATACGGTTAAAGCCTGCCGCCAGCAGGTGGGTTGATTAGTGTGCCCATTCGCTGAGCTGCTCCGGGAAGGCGCAATCCGTGCAGATGTTGCAGTCGCAGAAGTCTGCTTCGATCTGCAGAAGCGCCTGGTGGGCGTAGGCGTGCTTCAGAGTCGCAGCAAGGTCTGCCCGTTCACCGAAGAGAAGGGCAGCGGTGCGTTTGATGTTGGCAGGTGCTGAGCTCGTTTTTATGGAGAGGTAATGAGCCCAGGAAACGGGTGCCGTGTCGTACGCCAGTACGTGGTTGATGAGGAAATCCTGCACGCGCTGGGTGCCGACAAGGGCTGCCTTTGTTTTCATGGGCGCTGCGGCCAGCGTGTAGTGCGTACTCCAGAAGGGGTGGGTTATTCCCGTGAGGAGAGTTGCTAATTCTCTGGCGGTCTCTGCTTTGAGCAGGGGGAGAATGCGGTGCCATTTGTGCGTGCTGGCTGCCAGTGCAGCCACGCGGCGTTGCGGGTGGTTGAGCGGGCGGCAGGGAGATTGGTTCCACGGGATTCTCCGTTCTGGTGCCAGCGCAAATTGTTCCTGTTTCAGCCACCAGGCATCCCAGACCTGGCGGTGGTAATCTCTGGCTTCCTGGCTTGTCTGTGGGGGCAGGGCCGGCAGCAGGAAGCCTGCGGTTCCCAGCAGGATGGCTTCTGCATCATTCTCCAGCGCGGAGACCGGGGCGCGCATGGCCAGCAGCTGCATGGCTTCTTTATTGGCGTGATACCCGAGCGTGGCCGCCCATGCTTCATACCATGCCTGGGATTTGCCGGCAATGGATGCTTTCCTGCGGAATTGGTTCCGCTTGATTTCCTGCCTGTAAGCCGCGGCGGCTTTCAGCAGGTTGATGATGGAGTCTGCCTGCATGGCTGCGAGCGGGCGCCGGCAGCGGGGCAGTGGGGTATCGTGGCGTTGCGGCTTTGTGCCTGGCCAGCACTCCGGCGGCAGGTAGAGGATGGCGACATCCCTGTGCTGGCTGTTCCGGGTGTACCAGCCTGCCGGCGGCGGCGTGAATACCACATGGAGAATGACATCATCAAATGCCGGGTTGGCACCGTGGCCGTGTGCCTCCCAGTCCTGGGCCCGCGGGTCTATCTCAATGCTGCCGCGCAGCCGCTGACCGTTCAACTCAATTTCTGCGTGGGTGAAATCCGGGCCATAGCTGCGGTTCCAGCGTCCCCGTTCCAGGATGCGTACGCTGCCGTGCCGTATGGTGTTGCCCTCAATCGGGAAAAATCCTGCGTTCCACCAGCTCTGGAGCTGCATTTCCGGCGGTGGTGCCAGGAAGGGGGCATCCCCGCACCCCTGGCAGATGCTTTCCAGCAGTTCTCTGTATTGAAACGCCAGTTGTTCGCGGTCTGCGCGCATTATTCCTTGTCGGATAACTCGGCTTCGTGGCGCATGAGGTCTTCCTCAAGGGTTTCGCACACATACCCGAATGCTTCGTTGTTTTTGGGGTTCATGGCTCGCAGGGTGTTGTGCGCATCCAGCACGTGGCGCGTTCGTTCAAGTTCATTCATGTTGCCGGCAGAGGCCTCCTTGGAGCTGCCGGTTGTTACCATGGTCCTTCTCTCCTGGAGGTTCTGCTGCCAGGGGGCGTTGCCGGGGTCTATTTCCACCAGCATATCAAGACCCAGACTTTCCATGGCGGCGCGGGTGCGCTGGGTGGGCGCAGCTATCTGCAGTGCTCCTCCGCCAATCATCATCCTGCGGGCAAGACCTGCCAGTGTCCCCATGAATGTGGAGTCCACTCCGGGGCAGATTTCCATGTCCACTACGACGGTCTGTCCCCCGCGTGCCATGTATTTTTCTGCAATGGTTTTGAGCGCAGGACTGTTGACGAAGCTCCCGCGGCTGGTGCAGCGAATCCAGAGGCAGTCGTCGAACTCATGGTAGGTAAGGGAGGAATCAGTCATGGTGTACTGTAGGTATTCTATCTCTGCATGGTTGGGAAAGCAAGAAAAAAGCAGCCGTCAGGGCTGCTTTTTTTCGTTGTAGAGGGAGCTCCAATCTGCTAATCCGGGAAACTCGATAGAGCCGACTTTTGCCCGCAGGAGGAACCAGAGCTTGCGGAAGTTGTTCACGCTGTACCGGCGCTCAAAGACGCGGTATTCATCGTCTTTCATTTTCTGCAGGATGGTGCTGTAGATGAGGCTCATGGCCTGCGCCGGAATAAGGCAGTTCCGGTCTTCCACACTCAGTTTCTGGTAGTTTTCCTCTGCTTCGCAGAAATACTTTTCGGCCAGGGCTGCTTCGTATGCCAGCAGCTGGCGCATGTGGTAGTTGTATCGCTGGTTGTATATGTCATCTGGCGTGACGCCGAACAACTCCATGTCATCTGCAGGCAGGTAGATGCGGTTGTGCTTCCGGCAGTCTTCCGCAACGTCTCGCAGGATATTGACCAGCTGCAGGGCGTACCCCAGGGCAATGGCGTATTCCCTGGCTGCCGGGCTGGCGCCCATGACGGCGGCACTGGTGATGCCCACACAGGCGGCTACGCGGTATGCGTACTGCAGCAATTCGTGCCGGGTGGCGGGCTGGGCGTGCTCAATGTCGCCTCTGCAGCCGGTGATGAGTTCCTGCATGGGGGTGAGGTCGAGCTGCAGTTCTGTGATGAGCTTGTACACTTCTTCCTCGATGCCGGGTTGGGGGGGGACGCGGTTGGTGATGAGGTCTGCCCAGCGGTCGAGCGCAGCGTGGCGTTCCTCACTGGTCATGCCGGGTTCGTCCACAATGTCATCCACAATGCGGCAGAAAGCATAGAGGCGCGCCATGTTCTGCCGGCGTTCCTCCGGAAGGTCCATCAGCGTGAAAGCCAGGTTGGATTTGGCGTTTTTGGTAATCGTGTCGGCATCGGTCATAGCAGGGAGAGAGGGCTGGAGGTGAGAGTTTATTCGATGCTGCCCCAATGGGAGGTGAATGGCCACAGCGCGAAGCATGCCGGGCCGATGATGTTGTACTGCCGCACCGGTCCCCAGTAGCGGGAATCCAGGGAGTTGGTGGTATTGTCGCCCAGGGCGGCGTATTCACGCAGAGCGGGGTCAGTGGTATTCTGCAGATGCACGGGGCCCAGGTCGGTCATGTAGGCCAGCGGTTGGTCCCGGTGTGAAAGCTCCTGGTACCCGCAGGTATTGAAGGGCGGCTGGCCTGCTGCAACCCTGGCTATGGTGGGTTCGGCTGCGGGGACTCCGTTGACGAGCAGAGCGGGGTCTTTCACCTGCAGGGTGTCTCCCGGCAGACCGCAGAGGCGCTTGATGTAGTGCGTGCCTGCCAGCTGGTCACTCATGCGCAGGGCAGAGGGCTGCTGCATGGAGGTGTTGATGCCGCGGGTGTCGAATACAAAGGTCTCGCCCCGCTCTGGCTGGCGGAAATGGTATGCCATGCGGTTCACCAGAATCATGTCGCCCGCGTCCACGCGCGCGCGGACGATGGTTTCGCCAGTGCGGTAGCTGCCCAGTTTGATTCCGAACATGGTCTCTGTGAGTTTGCCCTGGTCTTTCAGGTACTGGATAACCGCACCCTTGGCAGAGGGGATGTTGACTTTGCTGCCATCACTGAAACTGAGGGTTGTTTCGGTAAAAAGCAGGTACTTGGGGTGGTCTTCGATGTTGACCAGTGTCTTGTTTGTGTCTGCTACGGCTTCCACATACGCACTGCCTAAGGTCAGCATGTCCCATGTGCGCTGGGCCAAGCCCGGCACTTCATCCACCGGGTGTACAATGATGCCATTGAGGCTGGGTTGCATGGAACCGGTCGGGATGCGGAACGGCTGCACATAGTAGGTGCGCACCCCCAGGAAGATGACCATGATGACGAAAAACGACTCCACCATCTCCACTACGGCCCCCCGTTTGAATCCATGCAGAGCTTCGCATTTGATGCCTGCCTGCTTCGTGATTCTGACGGCTTCTTCCTTGTTCCAATACAGCAGGGCAGTGTCCAGCTCCTGCCGGAGCTGGCTGCATTCGGCAATGGTTCCGGCCTCAAGTGCGTGGCGGTGGTAATCGACATAGCGTTTCAGCGCGGTAGAGGTCTCGCGCGCCTGCTTGCGCCAATTCGGACTGAACCAGGCACATACGCTGTCTAGTAACCAGTTGAGGAATAGCCTGAAGTATTTCATATTCTGACTGTGCTTGTATTCTACATGCCGGAATGCAGATTGAAAAGCAGAAAATGCAGATTATTACACCTGCAGCCCGTTGAGGATGAGTACCAGCATGACAATGGCTGCGCCAATGCGATACCAGCCGAAGATGGAAAGACCGTGCTGCTGCAGGTATTTCACCATCCATTTGACGGCGATGATGGCGCTTACCCATGACATGAGCGTGCCTGCCAGCATGGGAGCCCACCCCAGCTCTGCCACCATGTTTTCGCCGTATTTCATGAAATCATACGCGGTGGCTGCACCCAGGGTGATGAGCCCCAGCAGGAAGCTGAACTCAACCGCTGCGGCCATGCTCAGGCCTGCAACCAGGCCGCCCAGCATGGTCATGAGGCTGCGGCTGGTGCCCGGGCACATGGCAATGCATTGCATGAACCCGACGGTCAGGGCCGCTTTCCAGCTCATGTCCTCCAGTTCCGTTCCTTCGTGGCAGCGGCCTTTGCCGCTTTTCATGTTGTGACGCACGAAAAGCAGGATGACTATGCCGCCTACAGCCCAGGAAACCAGCACTGTTTCGGCGTTGAATAAGTAGCTCTTGATGGGGGCAGCCAGAAAGAATCCGATGATCATGGCTGGTGCGAAGCCCAGCAGCAGGTTGATAATCATGCGTCGCCCGGCCGGGTTTTTGCCCAGCAG
>JAFNWZ010000452.1 GCA_017379255.1 Akkermansia sp.
GAGCGCGAGAGAGTAGCAGAGGCAGAAGAGAATTTAGCAACATTGAAACAACAAATTAAGGAGCATACATTATGAGTGACGAATCAATAGAGTCCCCCCAAGTACCCGAGGTAATGACAGAGACGGAGTCGAATCCATTTGCATTTACCGAGAGCGATATCGAGCAATAGGTGGAAGAAACCGAGAAGACGACGGGAGAAGAAAACACCAACGGTGGCGAGTATGAATTCAACCTGGGCGAGGATAGCAGCATACCGCAACATCTGCACGGAGGCCTGGCAGAACGAGCCCAGCAGCTGGGGCTGGACGGCAGCAAGGCAGCCGAATACCTGAATGCCGCCATGAGCTATGCCCAGGAGATGGAAGCACAGGCAGCAAGGGAAAGCGGAGCAGCCTTGCGCCAGGAATGGGGAAGCGAGTTCGATGCCAAGGTGAATGCCACCAAGCAATTCATGGTGCGTATGAGCCAGAAAGCAGGACTGAGCGCTGAGCAGATGAGCGTGCTGATGAGCCCGAACGGATTCCGCTTGATGAACGCGATACGCCAGGCGAGCGGAGGAGAGAATGTGCGCTACGCAGGCAATCCGCAGAGCGCACCGAAGATGACACCGGAGCAAGAGCTAGAAGAGATTTACTCTGACCCGGTGAAATACCACGCCCTCATCACCCCGGGAGATCCCCAACACAAGATAGTCAACCGAAGAGTCAATGAACTCCTAGGGATATAGTAAGCCCGGTCACTTTACGGGATATTTAGTTAAAAGTGTAATATGTTAATATGTAATCATGGGTAATGATATATTGAAGAGCAATATAGATGGATAGTACGGAGTTAAGTACACGAAAGTCTTGCAGCGCATGTTGCAGCAGGACTCCTCGCTAGTCACCCCCTACTTCACCGTTATGAACGGTTGTGCAGGCAAGTCGGTAGAGATACCGTACAACGGCATGGCCGCGATGAAAGAACGCACGCAACGTGCAGAACCAATAACCAACCGCAGCGAGCTCCAATTCGGCAATCGCCACATGCGACCACGACACTTTCTCAACGTGTCGCAGTTCTCACATGACGACAAGATGTTCAACACGAACATTGATTTCTCTGTGAGCAACATCATCACCGAAGTACGCGCCGCCATCAACCGAACCCGAGATGAGGTGCTCATGGGTGTGGTCTATGACCCGGTAGATAAGTGCTACCGCAAGCTCACCGTGGCGGAAGCCAGCAAGAACCTATACACCGGCATCGGAGGAGGACTACTTGCGACCAACTACACCGGGTTGGACGGCACAGGTCTTGAAGACTTAGGAGATGAGGATACCGGCAATGATTTGACCACAAACGTTGTGCCGTTCGATTTCAAGTACAGCGGCACCAAGACAGCCACGGGAGCAGTGCTCGACAAGATTGTACGCGGTATCGAGCTATTGAAGAAGCGCCAGGCATACAAAAAAGGCGTGAATACCTGTGTGCTAGCGCTAACGGCACGCCAGCTCGCGGAAATTCAGATGTGGGAGCAGGCGCAGAACAAGAACTATGGGTTCGGCGACCTAGTGAACGGCTACCAGAACCGCATTTTGGGCATCAATATCCTAGAGACAGAGATGCTCCCCTTTGCGAAAGTAGGACCGAACCAGGTAGAAGCCAGAATCTGCCCGATGTGGGTCAAGGAGGATGCCATCTATGGTGTGTGGGACGATGTCAAGGTACGCATCGACAGCAATTTGTAGGACTTTGTAGATTTGGGGCAAGTAGTGACCACATGTTCACTAGGTGCTAGCCGCAAGTACAAAGAGGCAGTAATACAGTTGCAGTGTGTTGAAAACATTGCATCGTAAGGAATGAACAAAGACGGGCGGGTGGGCAGGAAATAAAGGATGCTGAACTTTTTAGGAATTTCGGAGAATCTATCGGTACTGGCAGACAGCAGATGGGTCAGTACCTTTCTGTTTACCGATGAGGTAACCGGAGCGACCGCGAACCTGGACGGAGTGACCTTTGAGGGTACGGTGAGCGTGGACGGACAGGAGGAATACGCCATCAGCTTCACCCGCAGCAGCGGAGACAGCCAGGCACATATCGTCGAAGTGGAACTTCCTCCGCTCCCGGAGGGACGCTGGAAATACTCCATCTTTGTGACCCACGAGACGGGAGAGAAATCCCGACTGATGTATGGGTATGTGACCGCCGTTGGGGCGTTCATCGACATGAGCGGCCACAGCTATGCGAACCGCACGCTGGAAGTGAAGCTACCAGGCGATGCGGCGAGACGTGTCCAGCTGGAGTGGCAGGCAAGCACCGTAGCCCAGCAGGCAGCCAAGAATGCACTAGATGCCGCGGAACGAGTAGCGGACTTGCAGGAGACGGCAGAGGATGCCGTGACCAAGGCTACCGAAGCCCTGGGCAAACTGGACAAGGTAGAGGAACTGGTGGAAAATGCAGAGACAGCCGCAGGCGAAGCCCAGGAAGCCGCGAACCAGGCACAGGAAATCGTGGATTCCGCGCCGAGAGAATACATCCCGACCATCGTTGGTGGGTACTGGTATATCAACGGGCAGAATACCGGCGTGAAAGCCGAGGGTGAAGACGGCCTGGATGGTAGTCGAGTTGTGCGCCATCTGATACACAGCGTGGATGAGCTACCGAGCAGCGGAGCCACCTGCAACCCCGGGCACATCTATTATCTGGGGCTGCCAGATACTCTGCACACCCTGGATGATGCGCCAGACAACAGCGGAGAATGGAACGCCTGGAGCGTCTCCGCAGATTTAGTGCCCCACGGGGTGACGCTGAGCGGGCTGGTCGTACCGAGCGTCGGCAACAGTTGCAGTACGCCACAGTACATCGGGGTGTATCTGCAAGAGAACAACGTGAGACGCGGCTTGCTGACCAAGAGCACCGCCAGCAAGACCTGGACAAAAGGGCAAGACGTGCGCTGGGACTTTGCCATTCCCTTTGAAGTGCCTGACGGTGCGGGGATAGAAGTATACCTGGCAGCCAACGAGGAAGACATCGGCGAGGCCAGCGTACCTGGTCCAGGAATACACATCATGAGCCCGTACCTGAATGAGGGCATCAGTTCATGCCGCTACGGAGCCATGTGGTACGGGGGACGCAGCCCGTATCTTGGATTCACCAGTCCGAACGCAGGCCAGGTCATCGTGTATGAATGGTTCGATGGGCACGGCTGGGTAAGTCTGGCAGGGAATGCCGCCCAGATGATACGCCCGGCGAGTGCGAGTGTGGACGGTGTAGTGAAACTGGGCAGCGACCAGGTTCTGGAAGACGGGGCACCCGTATGCACGAATGCCGAGGGACAGATGCAAGTGCCCAGGGCAACCGCAGCACGAGCAGGCGCGGTACTTCTGAGCCGGAGCACGCCCATCACCACAGGAGCGCCGATAGGCTATGACAGCAGCGGACGCCTGGTAGCCGATGCGGCAGAACTGGACGGACGCAGAGCCACCCTGACACAGTTCGGCGTTGTTAAGCTGGGCTCCGAATGGAAAGAGGGACTGGAGATACCCTATCTCGTGGGCATAGGCTCCACCGAAGACGGGCGACTGAGCAACAACCTACTGCACCGAGGCGCATTGAAACATATGCAGCATGCAGGGTGGACGGAAACCGGCATGACCTGGACAAGCAACAGCTCATTCCTGGACGAGAGCAGCTATTACCTGGGACTGCACACCAGCCCCAGTTTCCGCCAGAGCGAAGCGAGTGGCCTGGAACTACTGCATGCCACGAGCAGCAGAATCGGCGGTGTTACCCTGACATCGAATGCTTACGATGAGAACAGCGCCCGTGTACTGGACGCATCGGCACTGCGCCGCAACTATGCCCCACGCCCGGAACTGGCAGACATGCTTGCCGCTTACATCAAGACCAACACCACGCTGCTGAGCATCAAGGTGCTGACCCAGGAGGATTACGACAAGCTGACCACCATCGAAGCCCACACCCTTTACCTGGTATACTGATATGAAGATACGACTTGGAAGCATGACCGGCAGCCCCGGCGAAAGTGGGGGCGTAGACGGCTCAGGAGTGTATTTCAGCTTAGACAGCGGTCGAGACGGGCTGCAAGGCCTGAACGCCATCTACTACGGCGTGAAAGACGGCAAGGCGGTAAAGATATGGCCTGGAGAGGGTATGTACCGCATCACCGCGCTGGTGCTGAACCTGGCAGACAACCTATCGAGCCTGCTGCACCAGTATGCGGTATCGACCAACGATTTCAAGGTGGGGAACGGCAGTCTGAAAGTAAGCATCAACGGGCGAACCTGGACACGCAATCAGAAACGAAGCGACATCCGATGGGACAGCAACGCCAACACCCTTTACTTCGAGAACAACAGCGGGCCCTTTGCGGATTTCCTGAAACGCGGCGACTACCTGAACATCGAAGTCCGCATGGAAGCCTGGGGAAAGACCCTGGTACTGACTGAGGACTCCACCAGTGAATTCGTGAAAGTGAGCGATTTTAATCCCGTGACCACCTGCGATATCTACATCGGCGCAGACTGGAAAGGAGACATCGCCAACGCTGCCGCCATTTGCAAGCAGGACGGCACCATTGCTGCCAAGGCCGAGGCACAGATGGCCAGCAGTAAGAAGAAGAAGAAAGGCGGGAGCAAGAAATACGGCCAGGAGCAGACCGTGCAAGGCATTAGTTATCCCGGCTACATCGTGCTGCGGGGCGTGGCAGATTCGAAGGTGTTGCAATCACGCATCAGCTACCCAGCAGCGAGTCAGAGTATCACCGCCCGAGTAATGGAAATACATGTGAAAGAATGAGATATGTGCAAGACAGCAAAAGACTATCTGGGGGTGGTAAGAGAATACACCCGTGAAGTAATCACCTTTGGAGGATTCGGCCTGGCAGTACTCGTGTACAGCGATTTTAAGGCTATGGTGACCGACCTGGCTGCCAGTAACGCGCGTACCGCAGAGATACTGCGAGACATTGATGTGAGGCTAAGCAACTTAGAACGACGACAAGGAAAGGAGAAGAAGTGATATGGGAAGTTCGGCAGGATGGAAATCCGTATTGGGAGGCGTAGCAAACATCGCCACGATGGGGTACTACGGGTAGTATACGTCATCGAAGAAAATTGCCAAGGCACAGCAGCAGGCAGCAGCCGCGTATGCAGCGAGCAATGAAAAGGTTGCAGCAGCCATTGAAAGCAGCAGCCAGGCAACGCCGACGGCAGTACAGGCAACGACAAACGCCCCACAGCAAGCCGCAGAGGCTAACGTGTACTCCGCGCAGAAGCGCAAGCGCACCATAGCCAGCACCGCCAACAAGACTTATGCCCGGACGAACAATGTTCTGGGCAGCATGGGAGGACGCAGCACACTATGAATGAAGAGAACAATGCAGAAATCAGGCGAGTGTGTGAAACGCTGTTTGACACCTATACCCAGGTGGCAGCGAACGATGTGGACGAATTGCAGCGACTCATTGACCCGCGAGGGTACACCAAAGGGAAGCTGCACCAAGAGAACGTGCGATACCGTCATTGTCCACAGGCGAAAGCCGCGCTCGATGTGTTGGTATCGGCGCACAGCACCTACATCAGCCCGAGCGGGCAAAAGTGGTTCAGTCTGAAAAGCAGGCTCAACCAGCTGACCCCGTACGGCAAGAAGAACAAGATAAGCGACTGGTACAACAAGTGCACCGAAATCACCAACAACGAGCTGAGCGACAGCAATTTCTACACCACCCTGCAAGAAGTCTACACCGACCGATGCCTGGGAGGGACAGGGGCATGCTACATAGGCGGCGATGAAACGAAGCCGCTGCACTTTGTGCACGTGCCGCTGGGCAGTTTTGCCATAGCCGAGGATGCGCACGGCACCGTGAACATGCTGGTGCGAAAATTCCGCTATACACCCCACCAGGCAGCGAGTCAATGGGGCCTGGAGAACCTGCCCGAGCATGTGAAAGATGCCTATCTGGACTTACACCGCCGGTACACCGAGAAGATAGAATTCGTGCACCTGGTGAGACCCAAGGAGAACGGCATCAAAGGAGCGCAGGATATCCCGGAAGAGATGCGTGAATATGAAGGAATCTACGCCGACACCAGGAACTACCATGTGATTCAGCGTGAGGGGTACTTCGAGTTCCCCTACCTGGTGACACGATTCCTGAAAGGCAACGACAGCGCGTATGGTGTAGCCCCGGGGCTGGGAGTCATCCCCATCATCCGCCAGCTGATGAAGCTGGAGCGCCTGCTTGATACCCAGGCAGAAGTGGCAACATTCCCACGCGTGCTGCAACTGGCAGGCCAGAATCGGCAGGTTGACATGCGAGCGGGAGGTATCACCACCATTACCCCAGATGAAGCCAGCCTGGGATATCCGCGAGAATGGGGCACCCAGGGCAGATACGACATCGGGCTGGACAGAATCAAGGCCAAGGAGGAAATCATCAACCAGGCCTATTACGTCAACATGCTCAACGCCATCAGCAGCGTGGACAGACAGATGACCGCGACAGAAATCAACGCCCGAGAATCAGAAAAGGTGCTGGCATTCAGTCCATCGTTCACGCTGTTCATCGCTGACTTCCGACCAGCCATGCGGCGCATTATCTCCATCCTGTACCGTAAGGGATTACTGCCCAAGGAGGGTATGCCCGACGAGCTGTTCCGGGTGGACAGCAACGGGAACATCTGTGTGATGAACCCGAATGTGAGCTACCTGGGGAAGATAGCCCAGGCCATAGAACGAGTGCAGCGACGCGGCATTGACCAGGCATTGGAAACCATCATCGGGTACACGCAGGCCACAGGAGACGGGAGCATGCTGCAAGCCCTGCAACCGCGACAGATAGCGAGATACGTGGTGGAGGCATCGGGTGCGCCCTATGACATCCTGCGAACGGACGTGGAGCTGGAAGCCATGGATGCCCAGGCAGCCCAGATGCAGATGGCACAGCTGGAGGCAGAGCAGCAGCAGATGCAGATGGCAGCAGCAGATAAAGGAGCAAGCGCGATACAGAAACTGAGCAAATGATACGCAATTCATTCAATGGAGGAGTGCTGAGCCCGAGTATCAGCATGCGCGAAGACCTGGACGTATTCCGCCGAGGGTGCAGCGTGCTAGAAAACTTTGACGTGGGACAGGCCGGGGGCATCCGCAGGAGAAGAGGATTCCGACGAGTGGCAGAGGCTCAGAACCAGCACAGCCGATTGTTTGCTTACAAGTACCGCAACGACGTACGCTACCTGGTGGAAATCGGGACGGAGTACATCCGCGTGTACCGAGCCAACGGCGAACTGGCCTGGGAAACAGAGAGCCCCTATATGGCCGAAGTGCTGCCGACCGTACGCACCTTGCAAGTGAATGCCCTGCTGCTGGTGATGAGTAGGTATCTGCCACCGATGCAGTTACGGTGTGACGGAGACGGAACCTGGAGCTGGGAACTGTTCGAGTACAGCGTACCGCCATGGAGATACAGCGAATATCGGGAGCTGCCCGTGACCGTGAGTCGCCGAAGTGACGGCTATTACAGCGTTGCATTTGATGATGAGGAAGATGAGGAAGAGGCCCAGGCCGAAGCACGCGAGGTGCTGCGAGCGAGTTACTACACAGACGCCCAGCAGATACAGATGGCACAGGCCAGCATCCATGCGAAAGTGACCGCCCGCTACGAGGCAGGATTCATCACCGCCGACACCAACATCAGCAAGGGAACGGTGTTTGCCGTGCGGCAGAAACCGGAGTATTCCGTGTATTCGGTGGTCGAAGAGTTTACCGGGGAGACCATGTTCGTGCAAGGCCTCATCGACCCGGCGAACTACACCGGCAACTTCCAGCTGGCCAGCGATGCCACCACGCATGATTTCAGTATATCCGAACTGACCAAGAGCAGCAGCTACACCAAGGGACAGCGGGTGCGGTTCGAGGCCGGGTACTGGGATATCTATACCTGCATCAGCGACTTCAAGGGGACGTCCGATTACTACAGGGAGGGCATAGAACCGAGTGACTACCCCGGGCATTTTGTGCGCGGTGTGATGCTGGGTGCAGCCCCGTGCAAGGGCGCGTGGCATCTGTACGTGAGCGGTACGTGGGCGGGCAGTTACGAGGTGCGCGCCAGTTACACCGGGAAAAGTCAATACGATGACTGGGAGTACCGAGGCGAGAGCTTTTCACGCATCATTGCCCCGAGCAATAACCTGCTGGCAGGCGATGAAAGCAGCGAGGAATGCTATGTGAGCCTGTGGCTGACCCGGGCGCGAGCCTATGGGAACAGCTGGACAGCCCGCAATATGCCAGCCGACAGTTGCGGCAATGTGCTCAGCGTGAGCTCCTACAAGCATGACCTTATCTTGCAGCATCAAGTAGTTGCAGATGAAAGCAGTGGTGAGGTAGTGGACTCATATTACATCCTGCGCGACCCCATCAAGACGACCTGGTACGGCAACATCACCACCCAGGACTGGAGCTGGTGTGCGTTCAGCAGCAAGTACGGATTCCCCAGGCTGGCGTGCATCTTCAACCAGCGGCTTGTGTTTGCCGGAACGGAATCGCAGCCGCAGACCATCTGGCTGAGCAGGACGGACGATATCGACAACTTCGATATGGTGCAGCAGGATGACGGAGCCATGGCCTTAACCATGAGCAGTCAGACCCAAGACCCCATCCGCTGGATGATGTGCGTGAACAACCGAATCATGCTGGGCACGGCAGAGGGCGAGAGCATCATCCAGAGCGGCAACGGAAGCAGCACCATGACCTACGCGAACGCGACCATCGTCACGCATGGATTCGTAGGCTCCGCAGACGTGGATGCCATTGCCTGCAACGACAAGACCGTGTACTTTGAGCGTGGCGGAGCCCGAGCCATGCAGTTCGGGTACAGCTATGAGCAGGATGCCTACCTGAGCACCGACCTGAGCATCTTCGCAGAGCATATACTCAGAGATGGGGGTGGAGTAGTGGGGGGAACTTTCCTACGCAAGCCAGATGCAAAGGCAGTACTGGTACTGAGGGACGGCAGCATTGCCTGTATGACCTATAATAGCCAGCACCAAGTGAACGCCTGGCATCACTACTCCACCCCTGGCACGTTCCATGAGGTGTGTATGCTGCCCAACGGCAACCAGGCCGACAGCCTGTATGCAGTGGTCGGACGAGATGAAGTGCGCGAAATAAGCGGCGGTCTGTCAGATCCAGAAGACACCGAGCGCGTGTACAGTATCGAATGCCTGGATGAAAGCAGCGATTTCTGCGATGCGGGCGATAGGGATTACGAATCCGTGATGATGACCAATGCCCTGACCACGACCAGTGTACGCGGCAGCAAGCAGAGCACCGGCCCGGTGATGATGTACCTGAACGGCAGCACCAAATCGGCAGGCGTGGAAGTCAGCAGCGATGGCGGCAAGACCTGGAGCAGACCCGACAAGAGCGCCAGGGGCATGTTCTCCGCCGGGTGGAATAAGCTGGTGGGATATGGCAATAACCAGTACGACCAGATTGTAGGGGTTCGCGTCAGGGGTAACCAGGACTTTCAAATGTTAGCGATACAGGCATGAACGACAAGGAGTAGATAAAGAAGCTGGTGGCTGACCCGTACTGGAGGTTGAATAACCTGTACTGGGTGCAGAACAAAGAGGGCAAAGTGGTGCGATTCCGCTTCAACTTTGCCCAGGAGGAACTGTACCACAGCATGCACAACCGCAACGAGGTGCTGAAAGCCCGCCAGCTGGGCATCAGTACCTTTGTGGCCTTGCTGATGCTGGACAGATGCCTATTCACGCATCACTTCAACGCCGGTATTGTGGACAAGAGCGTGGACGAAGCCAAGAAGAAACTGGGGAAGGCCCTGTTTGCCTACGATTGCCTGGACTATGTGCCCCCGGAAGCAAGTGACCGCGACCGCGCCCTGGCAGCCATTGGTGGAGAAATCAAACGGCAAGCGGTACTCAGCAAGAGGTCGGTGACATCGGTTGAGTGGAAGAACGGGAGCGTCATCAACGTGGGAGCCACCATGCGTGGCGGCACCTTACAGATGCTGCATGTGAGCGAGCTTGCGTATGTGGCGAACCACAACCCGGTACGCGCAAAGGAAATCCGCACCGGTGCCCTGCAAGCCGTGTCCAAGGAATGCTGCGTATTCAAAGAGAGTACACACGAGGGTGGACGTGCGGGTATCAACTATGAGATGGTCGTGCAGGCCATGAACAACAGCGGGCACAAGCTGAGCCCCCTGGACTATAAGTTCTTTTTCTTCGCGTGGCATCAGAACCCCGAGTATGAACTTGATGCCGACTACTGGGACGTGCTGCCTGATGAGCCCAGCCCAGGGTGGCTGAAAGAACGCCAGGAACAGGAGGAGTATTTCTCCGGACTGGAAGCTCAGGGAATTGTGCTGAACAGCAGGAAGAAAGCCTGGTACGCCACGCAGAGGCGCACCCTGGGATATGCGGTCAGACAGGAGTTTCCGAGCAACCCGGAAGAAGCATTTGAAACCATGGCCGAGCATGCCATCTATGCCCACCAGATAACGAGGTTGAAGCTGGATGGACGCTTGAACGTAGAGTATGAAGCCGACGCCATGCTGCCGACCTTTACATCCTGGGACATCGGCATGGGGGATTCCACATCCATCTTCCTATGGCAGGCAGGCGCAGATGGCATCTGGCGCGTACTGGACCACTACGCCGCAAGCGATATGCCGCTGAGCCACTACGTCGGCATCGTGCGAGCCTGGGAGGGTAAGTACGGCGTGAGCATTGCGCGGCACTTTCTGCCCCATGATGCGCAGAAGCGCGACTGGGAGGGATGCAGCTTTGCGGAACGGCTGCGCCGCACCGGTCTATGTGTGAGCGTGGTGCCGAGAACGCCTGACATCTGGGCGGGCATCCAAGCGACACGCCAGCTGCTGCCCCATTGTCTGTTCCATGCCCGGGTGGGAGACCCGATACAATGCCAAGGCAAAGAATACCCAAGCGGCTTGCAAGCCCTGGAGAACTACCAGACCGCACCCGATGGGAACAACGGTGTGCAGAAAGCCGCACCGCTGCATGACCGATACAGTCACTCGGCGGATGCGTTCCGAATGTTTGCCGAAGCCGTGGCCGCGAACATAGTGCCCCTGCATGGGAACAATACATCCCAAGCGCCGATTCGAGCCATTGGTGCTGAATGGATGTCATGATGTGGGACGTATCGGGAAAGGTTAATATGTGCTAAGATGTAAGCATGGACAAGAGCACTGTGTGTAATATGGCGTTGCGCTTGCTGGGAGAGCATGAATATGTCGCTGATACCCCAGGGTATGAGACGACCGAGCTATTCTTTGCGTAGTGCTATCGGGAGTTGCTGGCAGCACATGACTGGAGCTTTGCCAGGAGGAGAAAAGAATTGCAGGCTAACGAACGGGGAGAGTATGAACTACCGCCGGACTGCCTGCGCATCATTGAGCTGCGAGGATTACGGAACTGGAGGAAGTACGGGCGCATGATACGCCCAGAGAGCCTGGACAACAGCCAGGGGATAGAACTCATCTACACCAGCAGTTCCCTTGCGAACCGAGGTGAAGTGCCCGAGGAAGTGCCGGAATTTGTACGCGCCCTGGTAACGCAGCTTGCCGCATGTGCGGCGATCCCCATCTGCAATGACGCCCAGAGAGCCCAGGGATTGATGCGAGAAGCCAGGGAACAATGCTACCAAGCCATGACGCATGATACGCAGCAGGACAACAGCAATGACCAGCACCCGCTGGATAGGATATTGAACCACAGCATCACAAACGAATATGGGGGTTGAAAATTACGGGGCATACCAACAGAACAAGACCCAGGCGAGCATTACCAGGAGTAATGCCCGCATAGCCGCAGCCCAGGGGAAAGCCGCACGAGGTAAAGCCTACGGGCAAGCCGCACGCATTGAAGCAGAAAACGAAGTGGCTGGCCGCAACACAGCAGAGAACCTAGAGAGACTGAGAGAGGCTGAAACCCAAGCCCAGGGAGCAGCCGTAGCTAAGCGAGGCAGCAGCGGATTCACCGCCCAGGGAAGCGGGAGCCTGGAGGAAATCAGCGTGCTGGAGCAGTTTGAGCAACGAGCACAAGATATGGCATACGCCCGGAGCCTGCAAGATGTGGGCGCAAGATTCAGCGCTGCCATGAGTAGGCAGGCCGGTGACTTGGAAGAGATGCAGAGCCAGGCCGAGAGTGACTATCTCCAAGCACAAGCCCGGGTCTATGACCGGATGGCCAAGAATGCCAAGCATGCGATGGTAACATCCATCATCGGCCAGGTGGGCGGTGCGATAGTAGGCGGGATATTTGGCGGGCCCGCAGGCGCACAGATGGGAGCCCAGATAGGCGGCGGAATAGCCAGCCAGAGCAACCGGGGACTTGTTGGAAGTTATGAAAGCCAGAACGGAGGAGACCAATACCAGGAAGGAGTAAGCAACGCATGGATGAGCAATCAAATGAGCAAATGGATGAGGTAAACGCAACCATCGAGGGATTGCGTCTACTGGAAGAAGTAGAAGGAGTGGGAGAAGCCAGCGACTGGCTGACCATGTGCATCGCCAACGGAGGCGTGGTATGTGCCACGCCCTGGCTGTTGTTCATGGGATTCCCGAAGACAGGCGAGGAAAGCACGCTATATGTGAGCTATCTATACGGCACAGCGCGTAGCGTGGCGGACTTCTCGAAACTCATACTGGACACCGGGCGATTTACGCATGTGGAGTTCCGGAAGAACTTTTTGAAGAGTGGAGACAGCGCAGAAAAGCCGTACCGCTTTGATGGACGCTTTGTGGAAAAACTATGGAGACTAACACGATGAACGCCAGCCAGAAAGCCTACGAGTACCTGGAAAGCCACCAGCCGGGCATGTATGCCGAGCTGGTGGAATGCGTCCTGGAGAACGGGGGGAGCATGATACAAACGCCAGAGTACTTTGCAGCCTACATCGTAAGAGACGGGGAGGCACATGTGCTGTACGCCTGCGGGAACCTGGCAGGACTACTGCGATATGCCAGGGACAATGCCGAGAGCATGGGGTATGACCGCATCAGTTGGGAACGCAGCATCGCAGGCAAGCACCGAAACATCACCACCTACACCCTGGAGACACTATGCCGCAAGAAGTAAATTACCGAGAATCCCAGCTGGAACTGAGCCAGGCCGCCATGGGCAGCATGAGCCCCAGGCAGGCCACAGCCTTTGCCCAGGAAGAAGCCGCAGCAATGAACCGAAGCAGCACCCAGGCGCACCAGGCATTCACACAGACGCTGAGTAAAACCCTGGACTACAAGAGAAGTGCCGAAGCACAGATGAACATGAAACGGCATGCCATCGATGCCAAGAATGAGCTGCAACAGGGGCTGGACGCCGCGCCAGGAACGCCGAAGAGCTTTTACTACGAGAGCGGTGACATCGACCAGAGCAAAGTGGAAGAGTTCCTGACCAAGTACAACGACCTGTACGACAGTGAATCCCCCATCATTACCGACCCGGAGATGCGGGCAGAGTTCATGCGTGAACGTGATGAGGCCAAGATGCTACTGGGGGCACAGCTGATGGGACAGGTGAACCTGCACGAAGCGAAGCAAGTACGGCGCGTGGGAAAAGCCGTGCTGAATGAATATGCTGCTGCCGGTGACTGGACCGGGTATGAACGCGAAGTAGAGCGCCAGAGAACCGCAGGGATATGCACCGCTCCCGAAGCCCGAGAGATGCAGAGACGAGCCCGAGCCGCAGCCACACACAAGAGAGGAACCAGCACCCGAGCCCCTGAGCTGGCCGTACCCCGCAAGAAGCAAGGGGCAGCACATGAAGAAGTAGAGTTTTAACCCATGGAAGAACAGACAGAAACGAACACACACCCGCCAGCCGTGGACAATGACCCGCAGGCCATGAGCCCGGAGCAGCTACGCGAAGTACAGGCCGCACAGCTGGCACAGGCACAGCGATTGCAACGCGTACAGCAGGCAGATGGGACATACCGGTATGAGGCACCGTTCAATGCCAGCCGAGGGCAACGAGTGGCCGCAGCCAGAGCCAATGCCAACCGCGGTATGATGGCGCGTGAGGACTACCGCACCCTTATCATGGACATTGCCCTGACCAGGAGCAGCGCCTACGATGGAAACAACGATGCCCTTATCAGCGACAACGTATTCCGGGAGGTGTGGTTCGAGGGAGCGCAGAGCGTGCTGGGGTATGCAGAGGACAACAAGGCCGAGGCCAAGCGTGAGGTGAATGACCTGATACGTTATGTGATGGAACGCAGCGGAGCTGCACCCCAGGCCGTGAAGAGTGACCAGACCCGTATATCAGAGATAGTGCAGCAGACAGACGAAGCCCTGCGCTTATCGCAACGAAACACCTACGGGCGCCTGATGCAGACCGTGTATGCCGGTGGAAACATATCCGCCAGCGCCGCCCAGAACAGCGCAGACCTTTACAACCTATACCACGGGCGCCGGTTCCGGAACGGACGGCTCACCCAAGTACCCGCCCTGCGGGATGAATACCTGGCAACCCTGGAAGAAAAGCCAGACAGTACCGAGTTCAGCGAGCATGCGGTCGACTTTGCGGCCTGGTTGTATGAGAGAGCGCAAAGGGAGAACAAACTGTATACGGAACGCTGGAGGCACATCGCCACCATGGAAATCATGCGCCGCCTGTACAATGCCCGAGGCGAGGAGCTGAGCTTCAATGACGAGCAACGCATCATCAACGCGGTGCTGCAAGGGATAGACGGCCAGCAACCCGGAACATACGATGACCCGCACCAGTGGCCCAGCTATTTATCCCAGGAAGAAGATGACGCCAGCCGATACCTGGTAGCAGGGTGCTACGCCGCCCGCAATCCGCGCGATGCCGAGTTCATCGACCGAGCTGTGGAAGAGAGTACCGCGCCCATTGACCTTGCCCGCCAGAATGCAGCCAGGGCGAATGCTGAGAAGAAATCGAAGAGCGAAAGACGCGAAGAAACCCCGGAAGAACAAGCCCCACGAGC
>JAFNWZ010000453.1 GCA_017379255.1 Akkermansia sp.
AACCATTAACAGCAACAAGGAATCACATCTGAGAGTTCCTGTAGCAAAGCGGTTTATTTCTCAGCAGCAAAGCGCTCAAAAGAGGCATCTATGATGCGGCATGCCGTATCAATACCGAAAAAATCGCCCACTTCCGTCTTTTTATTCTGAAGCGTTTTATAAGTCAGGAAAAAGTTCTGAATTTCCTGCAGGTAATGCGGGGGCAGGTCTTCCAGCTTGTTCACATGGTCATAGCGGGGATCGCCCACATTCACCGCCAGGATTTTCACATCGGGCTTGCCGCCATCTATCATATCCATACCGCCAATAATCCGGCAATCAACATAACACCCCGGAAAGGTAGGCGCCGAGGTGAACACCAGGATATCCAGCGGGTCGCCATCCAGATAGCGGGTATTTTCCACAAACCCATATTCTGCCGGGTAATACACCGAGGAGTACAACACGCGGTCAAGCTTGATGCGGCCGGTCTTTTCGTCCACTTCATACTTATTGCGGCTGCCCATGGGGATTTCAATACGCGCTTCTACAATACGGGGAGGTGTCATACTGTGCATCGTACCAAGTCACCCCACATCTGTCAAGGAAACCTCATCTTTTCCATTCATTTTTTACCTTGATTATTTTTCTTTTGTGAGTAAAATGGCGCTATGTTTCCTCGTCTTTTTTCTCTGATGATGCTGAGCGCCGCTCCACTACTGGCAGAGCTGAGTTATTTCCCTGCTCAACCCGCCAGACTGTCGCCAGGCGAATTGCTGGGCTACAAGTGCGAAATTATGGAGCTGCTGGATTACGACCCCGGCAGGCCGGACCTGGCGAAACGAGCCCGCGCGCTGGAGCTGATTCGCGAGAATAAGAACGACTGCGTGAATGACCGCGCCGGGCACGATGGCATAGAATACACACCGCTGTATGTTGCCTGCCAGCGCCAGGATGCCGGCCTCGTGCAGGCCCTGCTGGAACAAGGAGCCGATGCCAACCACCCGCGCCTGCAGAAGCTCCAGGGACGCCTCACCCCGGAGATTGAAACCCTGCTGCAGAACGCGCGCAGCAAGCAGCTGACATCTACCGTTTCCCCGGCTAAATGGGAACGCCGCTACCACGACCGCATCGGCGGCAAATTGTTCTGGAGCGGTAACAAGACCAGCTGTGCTGCGGCAACGCAGAACCCGGATGGCAGTGTTGAAATCTGGTGTCTGAAGGCCAATACCCGCGGTGAGTATATCCCCATGGGTGTCTGCATGGTGCTGGCTCCCGGGTTTGATGTGGACACGGTGCAGATGCACCGCGGCATGATGAAATGCACCCTGCGCAAGCCGGGCCTTGAAATCGAGGCATATCTGCACTACCAGTTCTTCAATTACACGCAGTATGATTTCCGCCAATCTTTCACCGCCCCTGCGTGTAAAGGCCATCTGGAACACCCCGTTGCCGAGCTGCCCATGTATACCAAACTCGTCAACCTTGTAGAATCCTGACAGAAAATCCGTTTCCCTGACAGGATGACCAGCGCCCGTGCGCTTGTATTATCGAACTCCATTACCCCCGATACACCAACATGAAGAAATTAGCACTGATTCTCGCACTGGCTGCCGTGGGCAGCGCTTCTGCCGCCATCACCCTGCCCACCAGCAAGGCCGAACTGAAGTCAGCCCTCGCCGCAAAGAAAGCCGCCGCCAAGGCTGAAAACGATGCCAGGAAGGAAGCAGCCAAGAAGGCACTGACCGACAAGGTGAACGAAGCCAAGGCTACTGTGGCCGAAGCCCAGGCCAAGGTGGATGCTGCCAAACAGACCGCGACCGATGCCAAGGCCAGGCTGGACGCGCTGAAGGACGCCCCTGCTTCCACCCCCTCCGTGGAGCTTGAAAAGCCCTCCATTGAGGCTACCGAAGCCGGGCTCATCATCAAGAAACCCAGCCTGA
>JAFNWZ010000454.1 GCA_017379255.1 Akkermansia sp.
AAGCAGTTGACAAAACAAACGTATGTATCTCAGGGTGGAGATAGATAATGAAGAGGCCCACCATCCCCAGAATCCTTGCCACCTCAGCCCTCTGCCTTGCGGCGGGGAAATAACGAACAAAAAGCCACCTTGCAGCATGGGATTCCTCCTAGGCTGTTCGCTTGTCAGGCCGGGGCTCCATCCTACCCTTGCAGCTCTGTTTTTGCGCTCCGGGGCAATCCCGCACCTTGCCAGAAGCTCGCAGCATCCTTGCGCCGGGCGGGAACCATGTAGCGGGAACGCAGCAGCGAGGTATCGCGGTGGCCCATCTCCAGCTGCAGCTCCGGGAGATTCCGGAACATGGCGGCGTGGTAAGTGGCGAAGGTGTGGCGGCACACATCCGGTACCCAGTGGCGGAACCCGGCGGCACGGCGCAAGGCCTGCCACTTGCGCTTCCAGTTGCGGGGGATGAACCTCTCGCGCTTGCGGATACCCCGCACGCCACGCAGGGGAACCGCACGCCCGCCGCCCGTCTTGCTTGCGCGGGGGCGTATGATGACATGACCCTCCTCCCAGTTGATATCCCCGTCTTGGAGGCGGCTCACCTCGGTGGGGCGGATGCCGCCGTAGAGCATCAGGCTCAGCGAGAAACGCATATCCCGGAACTCCGGGCGGCTGGCAGTGGCTTGCAGCTTTTCCACTTCCTCCGGCGTCAGCGGCTCGATGGGCTTTTCCTGCACGGCAGGCACCTCGATACGCGTCACCGGGTTGCTATCCGCCCATTCCTGACGGATGCCATAGCTGAACACGCTGCTGAGAATTACGCGGCCCTTGCGGTAGCTGCTGGGGCTGGCACCGAAGGCGGCGGCAAGAATCCGCTTGCAATCCGCCGTACTCATGGAGCGCAGCGGCATATCCGCCGCGCCTTCCACGCGCAGGATGCGGCGCACGAAGTGGCGGAGGTCGCGGCGCGTGGTCGGGCGCAGGTCCTTGCGGGCCTCCACGCTTGCCCATGCGGCCACGCTCAGGGACACGGTATGCTCAGCCGCCTTCACGGCTGCCACGCCTGCCTGAATCACCCGGCGGAGCAGAGTCACCAGCTCGGGGCGGCTGGTACCCGAGGCCAATTCTC
Organism: Akkermansia sp.; assembly: GCA_017379255.1. Lineage (GTDB taxonomy): Bacteria > Verrucomicrobiota > Verrucomicrobiia > Verrucomicrobiales > Akkermansiaceae > Akkermansia. The sequence continues at coordinate 1,112 of JAFNWZ010000454.1, forward strand.
CCAGGGTCTCGATTGCTTCCAAGGTCAGACGGGCGGCATCATTCTCAGATACTCCGGTTCCGGCTAAAAGACTTTTTGCGATATGATTTTGCTTCATGATGACATGTGGGTTCCTTCCTTACCAATGCAGATGTCAAAATCAAAATGCGGGGCTGACTAAGTTTCTACAATTTGCGAGGCTTTTTCGGAGATAAAATATCTACCCGAAATCCTGAGATTCCGAAAAGGCTTTTTCGATAAGTTATTGATACAGCGAAGGCCTGCCCGGAGTCTTCTTTGGTAATCCTGTATATTTTCTTCAGCGGCTTAGGAGCAGGTCTCTCAGCCTCCCGACGCGCGTGGGAAAGGGTATCCCTGCACGAGCCGCTCGAAATTCTTAATCATCAAATCTTACAAATATGAAAAAAACAATCATTGCCCTTATGGCTCTGGCGGGTGTTGCATTTGGTGCGGCGTTCGACT
>JAFNWZ010000455.1 GCA_017379255.1 Akkermansia sp.
ACATTGAAAGCCCCCTCTGACGAGGGGGCTTAAGCTGTCCGGGAGAGATACCGCAAAAGCCTCCGCGGCATGGTCATGCGTGCAGCCCTCGCCGTGCTCGTGCGTGTGCCCGGCTTCTTCAGCAGCATGGTCGTGCGTGCAGCCTTCGCCGTGTTCGTGCGTGTGCCCGGCTTCCGCGGAGGCGTGGTCATGCGTGCAGCCTTCGCCGTGCTCGTGCGTGTGCCCGGCTTCTTCGGCGGCATGGTCATGCGTGCAGCACTGACCATGTTCATGATGATGGTGTTCCTGCGCCGGAGCATCTGCCGCATAAGCAGCAGAATAGGAAACAGCGGCGACAAATCCTAAAAAAAGGTTCAGTTTCATTTACTTAGCAATAAATTCGGGGTTGAGGTATTGAAGCTCCATCTGGGTGGAAAGCAACTTGGTGAGACAATCAATGAAGTTCAGGCGGCGCAGATAAGCCTCCTGGCGGGCATCAGCCACGGCAGGCAGCTTGGTTTCGCCGATGGCGTATAGCTTTTCCTGCTGTTTCTCGGCAGCAGAAAGGCGCTCGACGCGTTCCTGTTCTGCCTTGCAATGTTCGAGCAGCAGCTTTTGCATATCACCCAGCGCCACACTGCTCTGCACCAGGTCCCGCCAGGTCTGCACGGCATCATATTCCTTGATGTCGCGGGTTGCAGAGGCCTGGGCAATCCCCTCTTTGTTGCGGTTCCAGAGCGGCAGGCTCAGGCCGATGCCGACACCCACCTTGCTATCGCCACCGTCATGTTCAAAACCAGGGCCGACTTCCAGCTCCGGGTATTGCTTGCGGATTTCCCGCTGGAGCTCCGCCTCGCTGGTATCGTGGGCAGCCATGGCCGCTTTCAGCGCAGGATGCTGCATGAGCAATGCCGTGTCAGGCTGCTCCACTGGTGCGGGAATGGCTGCAGGCAGGTGCCCCGCCAGCTCCACCGTTCGCTGGTCGGGATGCAGCCCCAGCAGCTTCACCATCTGCAGGTGTCCCTGCAAGTGCTCCTGCTCCATTTCCTGCAGTTCTTTCTGCCCGTCATTCAAGCGGCGGCAAATGACCTGGAAATCAGCAAACTCCATTTCACCCAGCTCGTGCATGCGGCGGGCCTGGTTCTGTTCCTCAGCCAGCTGCTTGACACGCGCCTGCATAAGATGCAGCTTGGCATGGGTGGACATCACACTGAAGCGCAACGTATCCAGCTGCACTAGGTAGGCGCGCTCTTTCGCCTGCATGGCAGCGTAATCCTCCTGCTTGTAGCACTCTGCCACCTTTTCCGCCAGCCCGGGAAGTCCGGTAACAGGCAGGGCCAGAGAAAGCCCCACCCCGCGGTTCGTCACATCGAGCTCGCGCACCTGGCGCACTTCTGCCGAAATGGCGGGGTCATTCCACAGCCCGGCAAACTCGGCCACTGCCGTGCTGCGGGCGTAGCTCAGACGCGCCTGGTTCAGCTCCGGGTTAAGCAGCAGACCAATCTCGTGCAGCTTGGTCAGCGTCAAGGGGGTATTACCATCGCACAGCCGGGCAGATAACTGCTGCCACTCGGCTGTATCACGCGATAAATCAACAGGTTTCGGGGTATAAAGTGCACAAGATGCCAGCAACAGAGGCAACCAGCACACCACACATGATGATAATTTCATAAAATCTTTAGTTCTTGCGCGCGCTCATACGCGCGACTTTTTACAGACATATTAAATCCTGACAAGAGGTACAAGTAAAGCAAAAAACTAACTTTTATACCAGGAATATAAAAGTTACTTCTCTTTCAAGTTCAACAGCGCAGAGGAGAAACATATCCAAAGCGAGGTGGCAGCCTTCCCGGCTCCCTGCAGCTCAGAATGCGGCGCGGCTGCAAAGTGGAATCAACGGGCGCAACCACAGAAAACATGGGCCACGGAGAACAGATTTCCATCCGGTCGGCACGTTGGCCGGCATCGCAAAGCAATGAGATACTGCCATGCCGGTGGTGGTGGTGATCATGCAGCCCGGCATCCGGGAGCTCACCTGCATGCGGAGCACAATGCTCCAGCTGGCAACAATGGTGAGCGCACCCCTCGCCAGGAACCTCCAACGAAGCCCCGGCCAGAAAAACAGGCAGCAACAGCATGACCACCACCTGCATGATACGAGATACCACTCCCATGCGGCAGGTATTAAGCCATGCGCCCACCAGTTTGTCAAGAGTATTCTGGAAAAGCCAGCCCTGGAGCCACATGTGTCCCAAAGATATGGGGCACGAGGATTTACGATTTTGGATTTACGATTTACGAATCGAAAGTTAGCGGCTTACGCCGATAGAACCGCGAATGGATGCTTACGGCCGATGGTGAGGCGGGGAATACCCCGCTACGATTTTCACACAGAACACTATGCCTTCCTTTCAGCGCAGGGGCATCACGCGACCAGCCCCAGCGGCAGTAAGCGTCCAACTATCTGCGCCCCGGCATTAGCCGCTGATTTTTAATTCGTAATTCACAAATCAAAATTCCCTGCGCCCATTGGACGCAGCAAACTTTTAAATCGACCTTTGTACCTCGTACATTATACATGTGAAAAGCATCTTTTTACACCATTATGCAAAATAGCTTCAGCAAATCTGAAACAGAACCGCTTTCCGTCATAGAGGTATGAAAAGGCTTGAATTTCAGAAGCACTGGGAGTAGTATATGCGCCGACATGACTGAATTGCCCAAGGCTTACGAACCGACCTTAGTTGAAGAAAAATGGCAAACCCGCTGGATTTCAGAGGGTTGCTTCCACGCTGACC
>JAFNWZ010000456.1 GCA_017379255.1 Akkermansia sp.
CCATCTGTGGTCTCTCGCTCACCGGGCCACTGGCAGCCATCTCCCTGGGTGCGGTAGCGACCCTCATCGCCGGGTACTTCATGTTCAGCAACATGCCGGAGGAAGAACTCTCCCGGAAGTCCATTCAGGTTCTGCGCGAAGGCATCAACCGCGTACTGCCCGATGTATGGAATAACTACGCCGGCAAATGGAGCAACTAATCCCTTAATAAAGAACTAAGAAAATAGAAACAACAATTAACTAGAAAGGACACATAAGACAATGTACCTCGAGCAATTACAGAATACCATGGAACGCACCATTGACACCCATGTTGATATGATGCTGAAGAACAAGCCCGCTGACCGCCAATACCTCAACCAGGATGACATCCGCCGCCTCGGCTGCGATGTGGAAGGCATCTGGCTGAAGCACTGCGGCGAGGCACCCGCAGAAATCAAGGCCTCGGTACTGATGGCCAACACCGTCATGGCCGGCGACTTTGCCTCCAAAGTTACGCTCATCAAGCACATGCTTTCCGCCGTGGGAGCCGTTGGCGGCATTGCAGCCATTCTGGCTGGGGTCGGCACCATCCTGGGCTGGGGCGCAGGCGTCATGACCGCCATCACCACCGCCATCTGTGGTCTCTCGCTCACCGGGCCACTGGCAGCCATCTCCCTGGGTGCGGTAGCGACCCTCATCGCCGGGTACTTCATGTTCAGCAACATGCCGGAGGAAGAACTCTCCCGGAAGGCCATTCAGGTTCTCCGCGAAGGCATCAAACGTGTGCTGCCCGATGTATGGCAGACCTACGAAAGCAAGTGGAACAACGCTTAATTAACAAAGTATCAATCAGAATTCACACTATGCTTACGCTTATTCTAGGAATCGCCATCGGAGCCGCTGTCACGGCTTACGTTTGCAGCAACGATAATTAACCAGTTAACGCCTCCCCCAAAAAACATATATCATAACAATTAACCGCTTATAAATCATGTCCGAATTAAGTCAACTCTGTTTAGACGTCTCGATTCTCTCCGCCGCCGGGGGAGCTCAGGCAGCCTATCTCAGCATTCCGGCTCATTCCCTGCGCAGATTTTGTGACAGTTGTTTCCCCGGGCTCGCCCATAATCCCATAGCCGACAGCGCCAGCGGTGCGGGCCACCGCTGGGAGGAAGGCCACGATATGATTATGGATATCATTCACGATTTCTGGCAGGCTCCCGGCGCCAAGATTCAGCAGGCCGGCCATATTCTACTGACCGATTTCCCCACCAAAGCCGGTATCCCCATTCCCGGATTCTCAGCCAGCGGATTAGGACAAATGCTGGCCGATCTGGGCATTCCCAAAGGTTACATGTGCATCAATGTCATGGATGCCGGCATCGGCATACTGGCCATATCAGATGCCAGCAGCGATCTGATGGCTGCATTTGCCGGGCAGCTCCCTATGAACTGCTGGACTGTCTTTGATACCTTCGGCTTCGGCGCCGTGGAACTTATCAGCGGCATCAGTCTCCAGAACCCGCTGCTGATAGCGGCTGGTGCAGAAAACATCATGGCCGGTGTGGTTTCCACGGTGAAAACCTACAGCTATCATGTAGCCCCCGAGGCCTTTTTCGGCTCTTCTCTCACAGGCTGCCTGATTGGCTGTGGTATTTCCCTGCTGATAAACCATGATGAACCCCTGCGGGACAAGGCAAAATACGCAGCGCAGGCGGGCGGCAAAGCAGCGGTGCTGGGAGCGCTCAGCTCCATATCCACCTACTTTTCATTAGGTGCCGGCCTTGCCTTTGTGGCATTCGAGCTCGGCAAACGGGCAGGCCTGAACAGCAATGCCGTTCCCGTGACAGAAGAAATATTTGAGCAGCGCCTTCAGCATTATCTTCAGGACCCGGCCTTTGCCTCCTTATGGAACAATTTCACCCAGGACACCCTGCAGCCGGATAATTCCATGATTACCGTCTGGCTCAACCAGCTCAGCTCGCTGTCATTAACCCCTTCGCATCCGTGTATTTCCGGTCTCCCCATCCTTGCTCCTGATTACCATGCAGTGGAGCAGGAATTAAAGGCGGTCTCAAGCCAGGTCTTCGCCATAAATCGAAGTACGCTTACCCCCTAAATCAGCGATAGAATTACAATATTAAAGAAAAATCTTACAAAACATGTAAAAAATATCACTAAAATAAAATTTAAAACTTGACATCTGCGCAACTCTGTACTAGCATCCCCTCAGAGCGACACCATGATATGCTTGAGTAAGCAAATCTGAGTAACGCCGAGAAACAATAATACAGAAAAACACCATGCACACGACGTATGCAACTCCTCAGGCAATCGCCTCATTCAAGGCGCAGTTGAACAACCCCGATTCCATTTTTTACATTGATACCTGCTTCGGGGCAGAGCACAACCAACAAGCTCCGGCAGGCCTGGCATTACTTTCAGCCATGGCAGCGGAACTCCGCCAGAGCAAAAAAAAGATTAACATTATCCACTTCGTTGCAGAAGAACTGAACCAAAAGGCCGCACAGAAAGAGCGCTGGGCCTACAAGATGATTAGGTTCATTTCAGATAATCAGGACATCTTCACCGTACGCCGGAAAAGCAACATCGAGGAAGAACTGACCTCCCCGGAAAGCCGGCACTTTGCAGACGAGGCACTTCGCCGACTTGCTATCGCGGATGCTTCCCAAGGTAAGACCCCGGTTCTGCTCACATCCGACTATGGCTGCGCCATTGCCGTAGCAACAAATTCCCCCAAGGCCCAGGTATTTGTGCTGGATCGCAGCACCGGCGAGCACGCCATCATACGCGACATTGCCGATTTTCAGAAGCAGTACAAATGCACTTACATAAGCCAGCGACTGCCCGAGATTTTCACCCACGCCGATATTGTGCTGACCAGCTCAGCCCTGCGCTGCCCGAGACTGGACCAGCTGCTGGAAATGCTGCAGTTCTGCGTAGTCCGGGGACAAAAACTCCCGGTATACATTCACGAATCATCTTTAGCACAGGCACGCGATTTACGTAAATCGTTCATCGAGCTGCTACCCCACTTCCACCTGGTCAAAGGTGGTAACTATGGTGATGAGACCGCCGAGCTGAAAGCGGTTTACCAAACTCGCCATACCGGACGCAAAGTAATGCTTGTCGGCAGCAAGACGGCGCTTACCCGCTTGCATTCAGAACTCGATAAAGCGGTCAACTACCACACCAGTCAGAAGAGTGATTACATCAGCTACTACCATATTGGCAATCTGGGCTCGATGATGCGCATCCCGCGGCTGCAACACTCTGCCAAATGCGTCCATTTCGATAACCTGCAGTCCCAACTTTCCTATGATAGCGAAGAAACAGAATCGGGGCGCGCAGCAGCTCTCATCCTGGCAGCAGCCCGCCAGGGCGATGTCGATGCCATGGGAATGGCCGCAGCCATGTACATGCACGGGTTCTACGTACGGCAATCTCCAACCATGGCCCGCATCTGGAGAGGCAAGTACCTCGTGAGCAAAAAACTCCGTGGTCACAACAACGCCAGCAAGTTCAACTGGTTCTCCAATCTCCTGAAACACTTGCAGCCAGCCATCGATCAATTCAACCACTACGTAAAACGCAACATCTTACCCCAGACCTCATCATGACCCAGCAATCTTCACCAGATATCATCCAGAATAATCAAGCTATTCTGGACACCATTATCCAACCAATAATATCAAAGAAATCAAAAACTATATACTGCTTCGATGAAAGCATGCTGTCAACCAGGGAAAGTCGTGATGGTCTGAAAATTCTGAGGTATCTGCGTCAAAACTTAGGAAG
>JAFNWZ010000457.1 GCA_017379255.1 Akkermansia sp.
CTTCATCGCCGCTTCCTGCAAGGAGAAGGGCATCCTTTTCCTCAAGGATCCGTCAAAGGCCCCGATGGGCTGCCGTTTCGCCGAAGAGGCGAAACCCGCCGGCGGCAAGGGCGGCCCCGTGACCGTGACGATCAACGGTGCAGATGTTACCGTAAAGGGTGCTAAGGGTGAGCTGAAGTGGACGATGCCTGCCGGTATCTCCGCCGCCCAGGAAGGCGACGTGCTGACTGTTTCCCGCGCCAGCGAGGACCGTCAGGTGCGCGCTCTGCACGGCACCAGCCGCTCCCTCATCGCCAACATGGTTGAGGGTGTGTCCAAGGGCTTCGAGAAGAAGCTCGAAATCGTAGGTGTGGGTCTGAAGGCCGCCGTTAAGGGTAACGCCCTTGACCTGGCTCTCGGTAAGTCCCACCCCATCCTTCACCCCATCCCCGCCGGTCTTACCGTAACGGTAGCCGACAACACCAAGGTGACGGTGGCAGGTATCGACAAGCAGCTTGTCGGTCAGTTCGCAGCAGAAGTGCGCGGTTACTATCCGCCCGAGCCGTACAAGGGCAAGGGTGTCCACTATGTGGGCGAGTACATCCGTCGCAAGGAAGGCAAGAGCGTTGGCAAGTAATCATTATCATCTCTAACCCTTTAAAGATTAATAGAAGAATATGAGCACTATCAATCGCAAAGCCATCCGTTCCCGCGTTCACACGCGTATCCGCAAGAAGCTTGCCGGTACGACTGAGCGTCCCCGTCTGGCTGTCAACTTCTCAAACCAGCACGTCTATGCCCAGGTGATCGACGACACCAAGGGTGTGACCCTCTGCAGCGCCTGCACCAAGCAGCTTGAGCTGAAGAAGGCCAATCTGGAGACCGCCGCCAAGGTGGGTGCCCTGATTGGTGAGCGCGCGCTGGCCGCCGGTATCACTGAGGTTGTGTTCGACCGCGGTGGTTTCCTCTACCACGGGAAGGTAAAGGCCCTGGCCGACGCCGCTCGTGAGGCTGGTCTGAAATTCTAAAGAAGAAAGGTTTATAGAAAAATGAACACTGAAGAAACGAAAGCTCCGGCCGAAGAGACGACACAGGCAGCCGCTCCGCAGCAGCGTGGTGGTCGCGCTCCCCGTCGCGATGGCAACCGTCCTGGCCGCGGCCCGCGCCGTGAGGGTGGTCGCCGCAACGAGACACCCGTTGAGGAAGGTCCTCAGCTGATGGAGAAGGTTGTGTACGTGAACCGTTGCGCCAAGGTTGTTAAGGGTGGCCGCCGCTTCTCCTTCTCTGCCCTCATCGTTGTGGGCGACCAGAAGGGCAAGGTAGGCTACGGCTTCGGCAAGGCCAACGAAGTGTCCGACGCAATCCGCAAGGGTACCGACGCTGCCAAGCGTGCCATGAAGAAGGTGGTCGTGGTGAACGACACCATCCCGCATGAATCCTACAGCGAATTCGGTGGCGCCAAGATTGTTCTCAAGCCCGCTGCCTCCGGTACCGGTCTTGTGGCCAGCGCCAAGGTGCGTTCCGTGCTTGAGGCTGCCGGCGTGAGCAACGTCATCGCCAAGTCTCTGGGTTCCTCCAACGCTGCCAACGTGGTGAAGGCCACCATGCAGGCCATGCTCGGCATGCGCACTGCTGACCAGGTGCTCTCCGCCCGCGGCAAGAAGAAGAAGGACGCTTCCATCTGAGTTAAACCACCAACCATAGATATTCAAGAATCATGTTGACTCTCGACAATCTCCAGCCGAACCCGGGTGCCAAGCATCGCAAGAAGCGCCTCGGTTGCGGTGAAAGCTCCGGCCTGGGCAAGACCTGCGGCAAGGGCAACAAGGGCCAGAAGGCCCGTTCCGGCGGCACCATCCGCCCCGGCTTCGAAGGTGGTCAGATGCCCCTTCACCGCCGTCTGCCGAAGAAGGGCTTCAACAACGCCCGCTTCCAGTCCACCATCGCTATTGTTAACCTGAACCAGCTCGAAGCCTTCTTCGAAGCCGGTGCCACGGTGACCGAGAACGAACTGCGCGCCATGGGCCTTGTGAAGGGCCAGGCTGACGCTGTGAAGCTCCTGGGCAATGGTAACCTTTCCAAGGCTCTGAACGTGACCGTCGATTTCGCCAGCGCATCTGTTGCTGCCAAGATCGAGGCCGCCGGCGGCACCCTTACGGTGCTCAGCGCCCAGTAAAGGATTCAGACTCAGCTACTGAGTCTTTGCAAAAACCTTATCACAGAGCCGGGCAGCGCAGCGCTGCCCGGCGGCTGTGTAAGAGGGGATAAGGAAAGGAAAATAATTTCTATTCTTTTGAGCCTCAATCAGGTGCGGATAAAATCAGCTGCATGCCGGGCTGCCGCGCCTCCTCCGCTGCACATCAGACTTCAACCAACATCTTAACATCCCAGGAAACCATGATTTCTGCATTCGCTAACACCATGAAGGTGCCGGAGCTCCGGAGCCGCATTCTCTTCACCCTGGCCATGATTGTCATCGTGCGTCTCGGGGTGCACCTGCCGCTGCCGGGCGTTGACGTGACTGAGCTTGCCCGCTGCATCAGCGCTGCCTCTCAGGACGGCGACAGCCCGCTGGGCGCGCTGGGTTCCATTCTCACCATCTTCTCTGGTGGTGGTCTGCAGCAGTGCGGTATTTTCGCGCTGGGTATCATGCCCTACATCTCCGCCTCCATTATGACCCAGCTCATGGGTGCCGTGTTGCCCTCGTGGCAGAAGATGATGCGCGAGGAAGGCGGACGCCAGAAGATGACCAAGTACACCCGTATCCTGGCCATCATCATTGCTATCATCCAGGGCTACTTCCTGACCCAGACCCTGCGCAACCCGCAGAGCATTGGTCTGGACGCCAATGACCTGGTGATGAACCCCGGCATTATCTTCACCCTCACCACCATCTTCATCATCGTGACCGGCACCATGTTCCTCATGTGGATTGGTGACCAGATTACCGAACGCGGTGTAGGCAACGGTATCTCCCTTATCATTTCCGTGAACATCATTCACGCGCTTCCCGGTGCCTTTGCTGTGGCATGGAAGACCTGCGTGATGAAGGGCACCGAGGTGAACCCGCTGGGGTCTCTGGGCATGGTGGCCCTCATCCTCTTCATGGTGCTTGTGGTAGCGCTGGTGGTCATCGTGAGCCAGGCACAGCGCCGCATTCCGGTGCAGTATGCCAAGCGCGTGGTGGGCCATGGCAAGATGATGCAGGGCGGCACCCAGTACCTGCCGCTCAAGCTCAACTACTCCGGCGTGATGCCCGTTATCTTCGCCACCGCCATTCTGGCACTGCCGCAGATGCTGGTGCAGCAGATGTTCTCCCAGGACAGCTGGGTGGTGGGTCTGGTGGCCAACTGGCTTTCTCCGAACGATTTCCCCTACTACATCATCTCCGCCATCATGATTTACTTCTTCTCGTACTTCTGGGTGGCCACGATGTTCCAGCCGCAGCAGATTTCTGAAGACCTGAAGCGCAGCGGTGGCTATATTCCCGGTGTGCGTCCCGGTCCTCCCACGGCCCAGTACCTGGACACCACTATGTCCCGTCTGACCTTCTCCGGCTCCCTTTTCCTGACGCTCATCTACTTCCTGCCGAGCCTGCTTTCCGTGTGGGGCGGTCTGCCCATGCTGGTGACCCAGTTCTTCGGTGGTACGTCTCTGCTCATTCTTGTGGGCGTGCTGCTGGATATGATGCGCCAGATTGAGGCTACCCTCCTGCAGAAGAACTACGACGGCTTCATGAAGAAGGGCAAGATCCGTGGCAAGTACAGCCACCTGCAGGGCACTGGCCAGGCTGCCGAAGGCCGTGGTCTGGTCATTCTCTGGGTGGTAATCGCCATCCTGGTGCTCGGCGGCGCTGTAGTGCTCGCCAGCTGATAATGGGAATAGCTTTTTATACCGGGCGCGGTTCCAGACGGAATCGCGCCCGTTTTGCTAAGCCCCGGCAGGGACGCCATAATCGAGGAATGGGGGGTAGATGCGGTGTCTTCATCTAGCCCCGTAGGGGCGCTATAATCGTAGCGAGGGGCGTAAGCCCCTCGAACTGGATAAGGAAGTTTACGAGCCCGCGCAGCGGGCGGCATAAAGCGTCCGCTCTGTCTGGCTAACGGATATCAGATGACAGCTTGTGCCGTTCCAGAAACTGGGCGAACTCATCTGCAGCAGAATATTTCTGGTGATGAATCTTCTGATTGCGAATGTATTTTATTACTGCGTCCTTATTGGATTCACTGACCGAAAAAGCCCCATAGCCTTGCTGCCATGCAAAGTTCTTATATTTCGCATCTAAACCCTTTATCCACCTACTGGAGTTCGATTTAATCTTGCTTACAAAATCGGATAAACTGGATGTAATAGGAAGTGACGTAAAAACATGTAGATGGTCTGTACTTCCTCCAACCATATACGCGTATCCAGACAGCGTTCGTATAGTTCCGCCTACGTAACGAAATATTTCTGGCAAATCTTCCTCAAACATTTCACATTGTCCGTTTTTTATGTGAAATATAATATGCACGTCAATGTTTGTATATGACCGTCCCATATCTGTAGATTAATAGCATGCTACCATCTTATTCAATGTTGAACAAGGCAAAAAGCAGTATAATTGCTTTATGCCGCCCGCTGCGCGGGCTCATATATTTCTCTTTATCCAGGTCGAGGGGCTTACGCCCCTCGCTACGATTATATCGCCCTTACGGGCTTGGGGGCGTTGGTGTACGTTCCTTCATGTGCGCGAATTCCATTGACAATCGCTGCATATCAGGTAGAATGGGCGGCGTTATGAGTCTCCGCCTTGCCGTACTGGGTTCCGGGTCTGGTTCCAATTGCCAGTCCATCTTCAATGCCATTGCTGATGGCCGTCTGGATGCAGAAGTTGTCATCGTGCTTTCCGACCACGAGGATGCCTACATTCTCGAGCGCGCCCGCCAGCATGGTGTACGCGCCGAATACATGGACTGCGGCGGCTTCAAGAACAAGTTCCCGCTGGAGGTGCAGGAAGCCCTGGCAAAGAAGCTCCAGGAGCTCAACATTGACCTCATCTGCCTGGCTGGTTTCATGCGCCTGGTGAAAGCTCCGCTGCTGGAGGCATTCCCGCGCCGCATCCTGAACATCCACCCCGCCTTGCTGCCGGCGTTCCCCGGCGTGGAAGCCTGGACCCAGGCGCTCAATGCCGGCGCCAAACAGGCTGGCTGCACCGTGCATTATGTAGATGCCGGCATGGATACGGGCGAAATCCTGATGCAGGCATACGTGCCCGTGCTGCCGGACGACACCCCGCAGTCGCTGCATGCGCGCATCCAGGTGCAGGAGCATATCCTTTACCCTGCCGCTATTCTTTCGGCCATTTCCCGCCTGTAAGTTTTACCCACTAAAAAGGCCGCCTGCGGGCGGCCTTTTTAGTGCTTCGGGACTAAAGCCCCGCGCTCCGACAATGTTGTGGGCTCAGCTGCTGGCTTTCAATCCATCGATGACGGCAGCCGTGAATCCGCTGCGTTCCATGGCGTTGAGCCCCTTGATGGTGATGCCGCCTGCCGTCGTCACTTTGTCGAGCGCTACCTCCGGGTGCATGCCGCTCTGCAGCAGGAGGCTGGCGGCGCCGTGCACGGTGTGCTCCACGATACGGGCGGCTTCTTCGGTGCGGAATCCCAGCTCCACGCCGCCTTCCATGGCTGCGCGGATGTAGCGCATGGCAAAGGCGATGCCGCAGGAGGCGAGGGCTGTGCCAGCGGCGAGGTGCTGCTCATCGGTGACCATGGTATACCCCAGAGCTGCAAATAAACCGTGAACAAGAGCCGTCTGTTCGTCTGTGGCATTTTGGCGGCAGATGAAGGTGACACCATCCAGCACTTCCACCGCGGTGTTCGGAATGGCGCGGAAAAGCGCGGGGGGCTCCGGGGCTGCAAGAAGCATCTCCATTTCCTGCAGGCTGATACCGGCCGCGACTGATACAATCAGCTGGCGGCCGAAGTCGAGTACAGGGCGGATTTCCTCAATGACTTCGCCGATGAACCACGGCTTGACGGCCAGAATGATGATATCAGCCTCGCTAGCTGCCAGCGGGTTGTCCCTGGTGGCCTGCACGCCGGGCAGGGAGGCATGGATGCGAGCCAGACCGGAATCTGATTTTGCGGTGCAGATAAGGTCGGCGGCCTGCCATGAGCCGGAGGCGATGAGTCCCCGGGCAATGGCACCGCCCATGCTGCCTGTTCCTATGATAGCCAGTTTCATCGGGATTGTTTGCGGAAATCGTATGGGTTGACGGGATTCTTATCCTGCCACAGGCCTTTGCGAGCCTTGCGGGCGGCTTTTTCGGCGGCGGCCAGGTCAGTAGCATTCGGCGCGAAGTAGGCATAGTGCCATGCCAGACCTTCTATCACCATCTGAAGGTTGATATTCTTCTTACCCAGCCAGACAATGGCCACTTTGCGGCCGTACTGGTCAGTGTCCTTCATTTCCAGACGCACGGCTTTACCCTCGCAGAGTTCTTTCAGCCGGTTTCGTGCCTCGTCGGCGTACGCCTGCCCTTTTTCCGGAGCATCGATGCCCCAGAGCCGCACCCGGGTTTTATCATCCGGCAGCTTGAAAGTGTCTCCATCCTGCACATAGTGGCAGATAACCTCGTCGCCAGCGGGCGAGGCTGCCGGTTCAGGCTGCTGGCCGCCTTTGCGGAAGACATAGGGCTTTACCGGGTTCTTATCCTTCCAGAGTCCTATTTGCGCCTTTTTAGCCTTCTTCATGGCCGCCGCCAGCTTCGTTTCATCGGGCGCGTTGTAGTCATCGTGCCAGGCATAGCCGCCATTCACCATGAGCAGCGCCACGTTTGTCTTCCCTGCGCTTACCTCAGCCACCTTGCGGCCATATTGGTCGGTTTCTCTGACCTTGAGCTTCAGTTTTTTGCCCTTCAGGGTCTTTTCAAGCGCCCCCGTGGCATGGGAGGCGTAGGGCTGCCCCTTTTCCGGTGCATCTATCCCCCATATCTGGATTTTCGTATCATCCTCCAGAACAAAGGTATCGCCATCCACCACGCGTTTGCATGTGGCGGTCATCGTTTCTGCCAGCAGCGGGCAGCCTATCAGCAAATAGAGTAGTATTTTTTTCATGATTGGGAAAGGTTCTTCAAGGCCCGGCGGGCGCGGACCCAGTCTCTGACCAGCCACGCGCATGCGGGAATGAGCAGAGAGCAGATGAATGCCCAGATGCACTCGTGATACTGCTCCCAGGGGAGGGCGAGCTGGGCCTTTTCCGGGTGGGTGGCCGGGTATACCACGGGTAGGGTGGCACCCGGGGTGTAGTAGCGGGCGTCCTCGCCGTTGATGCAGCGCAGGGTGAGGGTATGGGGTGTTGCGTCGTGGAATATCACATTGAGGTAGATGACGTGCCCCCAGGTGAAGCCTCTGGCGCCTGTTTTTTCGCCCAGGTAGGAATCGAGCACGATGGCGGTGTTGTGGATGCCGGTGCGGTTGAGGTGGTGGACTTTGCAGATTTCCGCTATGCTCACGCCAAGGAAGAACAGCCCGAAAAGAATCCCGCAGATGAAGACGACCATGTTTCTTTTCATGCTCAGTTTCCTGTAGAGTTCTTCCCGGGTTTTCCGGTCGAGCTCCACGGCTTCGCTTCGGGGCTCAGTTGCCTGCGCGTGCTCAGCCAGCAGTTCCAGTAGTGAATCTGCATCGGGCGTGTCGATGAAGCCCTGACCCGTGATTCGCGGTAGTTCCTGCCAGAAGGATTCTCCCGCCTCTATAGTGAAAAAGACCGAGGCGCAGTTGTTGCCGCGGTGTTCCACCTTGGCCAGCATGTCGGTAGTGAGCGGGTATTCTTCCACCAGCTGCGCACCC
>JAFNWZ010000044.1 GCA_017379255.1 Akkermansia sp.
ACCACAAACAATCATATCTGCATCCCATCTCCGGCGTCCTCGTAGTGGCAGGAAACGGCTTCGCAATCCGGTGCCCACCACAGGTCGTAGGTGAGGTGGGGGTGCGGAATCTGCCCCACATATTGCTGCACCGGCCAGCGGGGAATGAGGTGGCCGCCGCGCACAAAGACCGGAATGCGGCTGAGCGGGGTGGATACCCACACCTCCTCGCCTGCAGCGGGGGCGGGAGCATCGGTCCAGAGGCAGTACCATGGGCCGGGGGGCATGTAGAGGAAGCGGCCGCTTTCGCCGGGGTGGTGCACGGGCACGATGTAGAGTGAATCGCCAAGGAAGAATTCACTGCTGCGCCAGTACATGTCCGGGTTTTCCGGGTACATGATGGCCAGTGAGCGGATGATGGGCAGCCCCTGGCTGTGGTAGCGGTGGAACTGGGTGTAGAGGTAGGGGAGGAGCCGGTAGCGCTCCATGATGGCGAGCCGCACATGCTGCTCCACCAGCGGGCCGAAGCACCAGGGTTCCTGGCCGCCGTATTCGCCGTTGGAGTGGTTGCGGAAGAAAGTGTGGAACGCGGCCATCTGCATCCAGCGGCAGAAGAGTTCCGGCGTGGGGTGGCCCAGGAAACCGCCTGTATCTGCACCGCAGAAGGATATACCGCTGGTGCTCAGGCGCTGCACCATGAGGTTGGCCATCTTCAGGTTTTCCCAGTCGGAATTGTTATCTCCGGTCCAGGTGGCGGCGTAGCGCTGCAAGCCCGCAAAACCAGCGCGGGAGAGTACAAAGGGGCGGCGGTCCGGGGCGTGCATGAGCATGCCTTTGCGCGTGGCTCGGGCCATGCACTGGCCGTACACGTTGTGCGCTTTGAGGTGGGAGCAGGAGAAACCGTCGAACGCGTGCCGCGTGTCGTCCGGGAAAGTTCGGTCGGGGAAGAGGGCGGGTTCGTTCATGTCGACCCAGATGCCGCGCACGCCGATATCGGCCACCTGCTTCCTGAACAGTCCGGCCCACCAGTTGCGGGTATCGGGTGAGGTGAAATCCGGGAAAGTGCAGAGCCCCGGCCATACATCGCCCTCCAGCAGGGCTCCGTCGTGGCGGCGGCAGAACACATTGCGCTCGAACCCGCTGCGCCACACGAAATTGTCCGGGTTAATCTTGATGCCCGGGTCAGCAATGGTGACGATTTTGAACCCATCTGCCCCCAGGCGTTGAATCATGCCTGCCGGGTCGGGGAAGTGTTCGCTGCTCCAGGTGAGGGACTGGAAGCCCTCCATGTGGTGAATGTCGAGGTGGATGGCATCGCAGGGAATCTTGCGCTTGCGCAGCTGGTGCGCCAGTGATTTGACCGCGCTTTCGGGGTAGTAGCTCCATTTGCTCTGGTGGTAGCCCAGCGCCCAGAGCGGAGGCATGGGCGGCAGACCGGTCAGGCGCGTGTAGGTGGCCACGGTGTCGAGCGCATCTGCCCCGGCAATGAAGTAGTAATCCATCTGCCCGCCATCTGCCCCGAAGAGGATGCGGTCCCCGCGCTCGCGCCCGAAATCGAAGTACGAGCGCATGGTGTTGTCGAAGTAGATGCCGTACTGCGTGCCCTGGTTCAGGCAGAGGAAGAAGGGGATGCTTTTGTAGAGCGGGTCGCTTTCCGGGGTGAATTTGTAGTGGTCTGCCCCCCACATGTCCAGACGGCGGCCGCGCAGGTTCAGCGCGCAGGGCTTATCCCCCAGGCCGAAGAAGTGGGCCTGCTCGGGCATGTGTTTGAGCACCCAGACCAGGTCATCTCCAGTGCGGTCGGAGCGGCGGTGTCCCATGCCTTCGGCATCGGCGCAGAGCAGGGCGCCGGTGTGGTGGTCGTAGAATTCGATGCCGCCGTCGATGCGCCGCACGCGCACCTCCAGCCGCTCGCTGAACAGGGCAATGTAGCCCGGGTTTTCTTCCTCCTCCAGTTCGGGCGGGGCTGGCTCGTATTCGGCAGCAATGCCGTAGCTCGGCACGTTTTCAAACACCGCCTGGGTGACATAGCGGCAGCGTACCACGCCCGGTTCCAGAAAACTGAGTCGGAGCCGGGTGGTGGGCAGCTCGATTTCGAGGGTGTGGGAATCCACCCATTCGAGACTGCGCAGGGCGTTTTGGCTGCGTGCGGGCATAGCCGCAGGGAAATATCAGAGAGACGGTGGACTAACCGGGAGGCCACTGCAGGGAGCGCCCGCCGATGATGTGGATGTGCAGGTGGGGGACAGTCTGGCCGCCATCGTCCCCGGTGTTGAGCACGGTGCGGAAGCCGCCGGCTTCGAGGCCTTCGGCGCGGGCAATGTCACCCACTTTGAGCATGAGGTGCGCCAGCAGCGCGGCATCTTCTGCCGTGGCGGCAGCAATGCTGGGAATGGGTTTGCGGGGGATGAGCAGCACATGCACCGGAGCTGCCGGGGCAATGTCGCGGAAGGCCACGCAGAGTTCATCTTCGTATACGATGGCGGCGGGGATTTCCTTGTCCGCTATCTTCTGAAAAAGTGTTTTTTCCATGCAGGGATATTTTTAGCATAACATGCCGGGGCATTCAAGTGAATAGTGCATAGTGAATAGGGAATAGTGAGTAGTGGGAGCCGGGTTGAAAGAAAAATCCCCCGTTGCCTGGTGGCAACGGGGGATTGGGAAAAGGTTGGTTTATCCTTTTATTTAGTGCGCGCAGGCAGGGCAGGCCCAGTTGGCGCGGATGTCGGCAAAGAAGTCGTTGCCCTTGTCATCCACCAGGATGTAGGCGGGGAAGTCCTTCACGGTAATCTTCCAGATGGCTTCCATGCCCAGTTCGGGGTACTCGATGCATTCGATGGAGGTGATGCAGTTCTTGGCCAGGTCAGCCGCCACACCGCCGATGGAACCGAGGTAGAAACCACCGAACTTCTTGCAGGAATCGGTGACGCACTGGGCGCGGTTGCCCTTGGCAATCATAATCATGCTGCCACCGTGGCTCTGGAAAAGGTCCACATAGGAGTCCATTCGACCGGCGGTGGTGGGGCCGAAGGAACCGGAGGGATAGCCCTCGGGGGTCTTGGCGGGACCGGCGTAGTAAATGGGGTGGTCCTTCACGTACTGGGGCAGGTCCTTACCGGCATCCAGCAGCTCCTTGAGCTTGGCGTGAGCGATGTCGCGACCTACGATGATGGTGCCGTTGAGGGAAAGACGGGTCTTGACCGGGTACTTGGAGAGCTCGGCCAGAACTTCCTTCATGG
>JAFNWZ010000045.1 GCA_017379255.1 Akkermansia sp.
ACCCTGTAATTTCAGCACAAGACACGTTTTTGAAGCGTCTTAGTTTTTATGAGGGGTATTAAAATCTACCCACCAATGGAATATAAAATTGGCATTATCGAATCATACCCTATGAGCAAATACCTCAAGACTCTAGCCGAACAGTAACGCCTATTTTCACGTCAGCGGCAACAAAATGCCCGCCACGAGCGTCTATTTATTAGAAAATGCGCACTTTTCGTAATTTTTTGTTGCGGATTCGGTTAGGAAATGAGTTAATATCATTAAGGTGAAAAAGAAGCCCATCAGCCTTCAGCCCTTTGTATCGCGCATGCATCAGCGTGCGCAGCGGGCTCGTGCCCTGCCGCAGGCGGAACAGCAGGAGTTTTATTACTGCGGCGGTCGAAACAAGACAGAGTTCACGGCAGCCGTGGCCTCTGGTGAACCGGAAGCTCTCTCTCTGGCGCTGGATGTAGTGGCCGGGGAACTGTGGCTTTGCCCGCGAGATGGCGCACGCTATGCCCGCAGTATACGGGCCGCCCTGCGCACTTCCTGTGAAGCCGGGTTGCTGGATGATGCCCGGAAACGTGTCATGTATGCCGTTGAAATGCGAAATCTGGAGCGCCTGGTGCTGCGTGGCAGACATTCGGCCCCCGGTGTGTTACAACAGCGCGCAGAACGCCGCATTCCGGGACAGTTGCAGCTCATGCAGCGCTGCTTCGGAGAAGTGCCGGAGCTGAGATTGAAGACGGATGATTGCCCGGATGTGAAAGCGCCCGGAGAATTGTTGCAGAAAGCGGTGCAGTATGGATGGCTTTCGGCAGATGCAGCAAGCAGAATAGCGGCTTCTGAGGAGCGTATGTTGTCCGAGCTGGTACATGGGCCGGAGGATGTGTTGCCTGCCATGCCGTGGCAGGAGACAATGCCGAACCACTCCCCGGATACACTTTGCTATTTCTTCTGCTGGAAGGGATTCCGAGGGGTACGCTGGATAGTGGCCCCATGGGGCGAGCTGGGCGCAGAATGTGGATTTATTCTGGCCGCAGATGCCTCCTTCTGTTGCAATTTAGACGAGTACGGCCGCATATATGGAGCTTGCCGCTAAGAATATGATACAGGTGCCTTTTTATCCCCTTGCAAGCGATGTTTCATTTTAGGTTGCCACTCGTGGAAAAATGGCACTTAAACATCTGATTCTGTGTAGCTTGCCAGTTCGAAACATCTTTGCTTGTCACAGAGTTGCTATCGCCCCAAAATTGCCTAAGCTCACAGAATCAACAGATTGTAGATTCGAGACTTCTTTAGTGAACCTAACATGAATTCGCGCTTAGGAAAACGGGCTTAGGCGTGCTTAGTCTTAATTGAATGTGGGCACATTGTGATATGAAAATTCAAATTCCACACTTTTTGCTATTGACCCCACTTTGCTATTGACCCCGCAATGCCTACGCGGGCGTAGGTGTTGAAAATCAATGCAAAGCAAAAACCGAACCAGATTGTTTTCTGATTCGGTTTCTGGGATTAAGTGGAGCATAGCGGATTCGAACCGCTGACCTTCTCAATGCCATTGAGACGCTCTACCAACTGAGCTAATACCCCGTTTTTTGTTGTGTCCTGGTGAGGACGGGGAGATTTTACACATTTTCTCACCCGAATGCAAGACTTTTTTTCGTTTTTTTCGTTTTTTGTTATCCGCTCTGTTTCTCGTTAGGAGCTTTTCCTCTGGTAATGAATATATTATGCGATTGTTCGGCTTTTGATTTTTTTGGGGGATGATCCAGGCTCACACTATTCCCTTTTCCTTATTCACTCTCACAGTGTGGGCACAGCATCCAGCAGGGCGCGGGTGTATTCTGCCTGCGGGTGGTGGAAAACGGCATCTGCCGTGCCGTATTCCACCAGGCGGCCACGGCGCATCACGGCGATGTCATCTGCCAGGTAGTGAACCACGCCCAGGTCATGCGAGATAAATATCATGGTAATGCCCATTTCCCGCACCAGGTCGGTGAGCAGGTTGAGAATCTGGCTCTGGATGGAGACATCGAGCGCAGAGACCGGCTCATCTGCGAGCAACAGGGCCGGGCGCGGCGCAATGGCGCGGGCAATAGCGATGCGCTGGCGCTGGCCGCCGGAAAACTCGTGCGGGTATTTGTACATGTGCTCGGGGCTCAGACCCACGCGTTCCATGAGGGCGGCTACGGCTTCCTCACGCCCGCGGCGGGGCAGGGGCTCGCGCTGGCCCAGCGCCTCTGCCAGGGTGGAGAATATGCTGAAACGGGGGTTGAGTGAGGCGTAGGGGTCCTGGAACACCATCTGGAAATCCAGCCGGCGGCGGCGCACCTCGCGCGGTGGCAGGGCGGTGAGCTCTGTGCCGTCCAGCACAATGCGGCCGCTGGTTACGGGCTGCAGCTGCATGATGGCGCGGGAGAGGGTCGATTTACCGCAACCGCTCTCACCCACCAGCCCCAGAATACTACCCCGGGGGATGGAAAGCGAAACATCATCCACCGCGCGCACCACCTCACCGGTAGTGCCCCAGGTGTTGCGCACCGGGAAATGCACGCTCACATGTTCCAGTTCCAGATATGCCATGTGCGGGCATTGTAGCAAAACGGGCTGCAGAATGCAATTTTCAAATGAATCATGCGCATTGGGTGCTTGAAATGCCGGGCGGTCTGGTATAGAATGCACAGTATGCCGACCCGAACACGCCGCAACAGCTCCGCCCGCACCACTCCGGTGGTGAAAGCCGTTATTTTCCTGGGGGCTGATGCCGTCTCCATGATGGTGGCGGAGCAATGCGGCAGCGAGACCCGCGTGCTGGATGTGCTCACCCAGCCGGTGGCGCTGGCGCACGATGTGTTCAAGGGCAGCTGTATTTCCCGCGACACGATGGACCGCTGCGTGCAGATTGCCCAGGGATACCATGAATTGCTGGCGGAATACCGCCTGGCGGGCAAGGTGGAGGTGCGCCTGCTGGCCACCAATATCCTGCTGGATGTGCGCAATATGGACACCCTGGTGAACCGCCTGCAGATTACCTGCGGCCTGCAGCTGGAGGTGATGGATGATGGCGAGATGACCCGCCTGCTCTACCTGAACACCCGCGCCCTGCTCGATGCGCATGCCGGGCTGGATACGCAGCGTGTCCTGGTGCTGCATGTGGGGCCGGGCAACACCCGCCTGCTCCTGTTCGACAAGGGGCGTATCACCTACTACGCCAGCTACCGCATGGGCGCGCACCGCACGGGCATTGCCATCAGCGATGCGGCAGAAATGGCAGGCACTGAGAGCGAAAGCTCCCTCATCCGCGAACATATCCGCGGCATCATGGAACAGGTGGTGTACGATATTGAGGACGACCTGCCGGAACCGCCCGATGCGCTCATCATCTTCGGGCCGGATTTCCACACCATCTCCTCTCCCCTGGCGCAGGGGGAGAGCGTAAGCGAAGAAAGCCTCACCGAGCTGGCGCACGAAATTGCCGCCACCCCGCCCGCCCAGCGCCAGGCGCGCTACAAGGAGGACTACGCCAGCCTCTGTGCCCTGCTGCCCACCGTGCTCATCAACCTGGCCGTGGCGCGCGACCTGGAGCCCCGCAGCATCATGTGCCCGGCAGAGGAATTCTCGCACGCCTTCCTGCGCAACCTTATGCCCGGCCGGCACGATGACCTGGCGCTGGAGGAGGAAGTGGTGCACTTCTCCGTGCTGCTGGCCAACCACTACCGCGTGGATAAGGCGCACGGGCAGCAGATCCGCCGCCTCACCATGCAGCTCTTTGACCAGCTGCAGGAGCTGCACGGCCTCACCCGCCATGACCGCCTCCTGCTCAAAGTGGCCGCCATCCTGCACGAGGTGGGCAGCTACATCAACCCCAAGAAACACCACCACCACAGCCAGTACATCATCCTCAATTCCGAAATCTTCGGGCTCTCCCGGGCAGATGTGGAAGTAGTGGGCCTGCTGGCGCGCTACCACCGCCACGGCGCACCCACCCCGGCAGAACCCACCTATGCCCTGCTCAGCCAGAGCGACCGCCTGCGCGTGCAGAAACTGGCGGCACTGCTGCGCGTGGCAGAGGCCATGGAACGCGCACACTCCCGCCGCATCCGCAGCTTCAGCGTGCGGCCGAACGGGCGCCGGCTGGAGCTGCTCGTGCCGGATGTAGCCGACCTCACTCTCGAAAACCTGGCCTTGCGCACTAAGGGGGCTCTCTTTTCCGATATTTTCGGGCAGGACATCATCCTGCTGCCCCAGCCGAAGTAAAGTCAGAAAAAGCCGGCAGCAGCAGCCATCCGAGCATCTGAATTGATAAAAACCACAGTTCACCTGCGTATACACTAGGTATGCAGTCTTGATGTTTGCTTGCCAGGAAGTGCGTAATATGTTAGGCTGCAGATTCCGTTTCACCCCTTATTCAGCATCACCATGCTCAAGGCAGTATTATTCGATATGGACGGCACACTGGGAGATACCCTCCCGCTGTGCGTGGAGGCGTACCGCCAGTGCACGGCGGAAATCACCGGGCACACTCCCAGCCGGGAGGAAGTGGTTTCCTTCTTCGGGCTGAGTGACCGCGGGGTGCTGGCCGGGCTGCTGGGCATGGCACACGATGACCCCGCCCTGCCGGTTGACCGCTTTGTGGCGGCGTATGAGCGGCTGCATGGTGAGCTGGCGCCCGCCCCGTTCCCCGGCGCGGTGGAGATGCTGCGCGCGGTGAAAGCCGCCGGGTTGCGCGTGGGCCTTATCTCCGGCAAGGAGCACTATACCGCCCTGCCCACGGTGAAATATTATGGCATGGAAGGGCTTTTCGAGTGGTATGGCCTGGGCCTGCCCACGCACAACTGCAAGGCGGAGCGCCTGCAGGAGGTGATGCAGCTCTGGGGCTTCACCCCGGATGAAATCCTCTATGTGGGCGATGCCCCCAGCGATATTGAGCTGTGCCACAGCGTGGGGGTGCGCATCATCAACGCCGGGTGGGCCAGCACCGCACCGGCAGAGGAAGCAGCCTGCCTTGCCCGGAATCCTGAATACCGCCTGACTGATTTTAACGCGTTACTTCCCCTGATATTGAGTTTATGAAAAAACAACTGATGAGCACCCTGGCAGCCCTGGTGGCCCTGAGCGGGCCTGCGGCTGCAGAGAACACCCCGTGCCCGATATACCCCACCCCGCAGCAGGCTGAGCTGCTTGAGCAGTACACAACGCCCCGCAAGCTGACGGTGGAGCACCGCACCCCGCAGAGCAAGGGGGCCCTGTGGGACTGCCTGCCCAATGTCTCGGGCGGTTATGCCATTGAGGTGACCCCGGAGGGGCAGGTGACCGTGCTGCACAATGACGACGCCGGC